>CAZDPK010000077.1:0-8050 GCA_964507335.1 uncultured Anaerolineaceae bacterium
TGCTCGGGGATGCCTTCGAAATCCTTGCCCCAAAAGGAACGGTCATTGGGGATGGAAAATTTGGCAAGCAGGCGATTGTTGAAATCCAGTTCGGATTTATCTACATAATCGCGGGTGAGATCCATTGTGCCAGCCAGGTAGCCTTCCTGGAAGTAGGGGCGCAATGCCAGAGGGGGGCAGATAGAGAGCAGGCGCACGATCGCCAGGTCGTGCTCGCTGTTATAGGTGATGCGGTTGGTTGTGTAGGGCAGTCCAAAGATAGCAACAACGCCGCGCTCTTCCTGATTGTTGTATTGGGCGAAGGTGGCCGCTGCCCGCAAGCTGTGCGTGAAATCCAGCAAAGGGGTCTCACAGACACCATAGTGCTGCAGAATGCTCCAGGCGATGTAGCTTTTGCGCCGGACGTCCTGGCGACCTTCCATCTCGGCGGAGTCAAAAGCATCGGCAAGGACGTGTTCAGCTAATTCAAGCATGTCGAAACGAATATGCGCTTCGTGGGCAGTAAGGACGTCTTTGCGGTAGATTGTGGGGTAATAGGTGCTGCTGCCGGCTTTGTTGAGATAGTCACGGTCTTGCCCACGGTAGAAGAGCAGGAAATCTTTGTTTTGATAAGAAAGGTTGGCGACCTCGCGGACGAGTTCGGGGTAGGTTGACACTGGGTAGGGCGCAACTCTCCTGACCACGTCGTTCCCAACGTGTTTTACCAAGACCGGGGAGAGGAGGGGCGTTATGCTGCGCATGATCAAACCATACAACTATTTTAACCGATAAATCAGGGAATGGGGTGTATTTAGTTAAGTTTAGCAGGCACTTGCAGCTATCCATTGATGCAATCTGGCGGAGGGAGACAATTATCCTTCGTACGGCTGGGGCTCGTCTCCAGCCGCTGCGTTGTGTTGCACGACTTTTGGCGGAGGGAGCAAGCCCCCTCCGTACGACTTGACTTTGGTTTTTTTTAATCTGTTGCTATTAGCTATCAGCTATCAGCTAAACATTATCCTGGCTATAGATCAGTACAGAATAAGGACCGATATTGAGATTGCCGTGGTGGGAAAGACCGTCTTTTTCACCAACTTGTGCTTGCACGTCGATGCTGTTGGTATTGGCAAAGGAATCACTGTAAATGCTGGCATCGCTGTTGAATCTCAATTTCCACAACCCCTCAGATGGAAAGCCGATCAGATAGTTCTCTTTCAATTCGTTGGCAAAATTGGCAACAACAACTACATCGTCGCCCTTACCGTGTTGATCCCAACGCTGAAAACCGAGAATATTATGTTCATTGTTGATGTGAAAAACGTTTAAGAATTGTCCGCGAAGACCACGAGTCTGGTCGTTCCAGTTCCTGCGGCGGCGGATGAGGTCGCGATAGAGACGGGCGATACCGTGAAAATCCTCGTTCAACGCCCAATCCAAAGGCACATTATCCTGGAACCAATCGCCCTGCAGGAATTCCTGCCCCTGAAAGATCATAGGGATGCCCGGAGCAGTAAACACCAATCCGGCTGCCAGGGTGGAGCGCTTTTGGGCGAGCCAGCCTTTGGGATTGCTGGGGTCAACTTCCTGAGGGACACGCGCTTTGCCGTTGGCAACTTCATCATGACTTTCACTGTAAATGATGCGTTTAAAGGCATCGTTGTCATAACTGAACTCGATTACATTTTTGAGGAGGTCCATGGACCTTTCTTCATCAGAAATTGCTTCAACCATGGCACGGATCGGATGAACAAAGGTGGCGTCCCATTGGGAGTGAAAGCCCATTCCGCCCTGGTCGCTGTCGCGCGTCACGAGGTCGTTATTGCGCAGGTCTTCGGCAATCAAGATGATATTCGGGTGCCTGGCACGGATCTCGGCATTGGTTTCCGCCATCAGACTAGCCCCATCTTCGATCGGGTTACTCTCGTCGCCATCCTTCGTGCGCACGTAGAGGGTGGAATCGACGCGCAAACCATCAGCATGATACTCCTCCAACCACATCAGGGCGTTGTCACGAATAAACTGGCGCACTTCAGAGCGACCGTAATCAGGGCGGGTCTCGCCCCAGGGGGTGTTCGCCCGATCGTCGTTGAAAAAGTAAATGCCACCATAATCGCCTTCATGCCAACCGTCAAAACGCCAGAGATCAAGATCGCTAGGTCCAAAATGGTTATAGACAACATCCTGGATGACTGAAAAACCGGCTTTGTGGGCTTCCCGGATAAAATGTTTGTAAGCATCCGGACCACCATAAATGGTTTCGACTGCGAAGATATTGGCAGGGTTGTAGCCCCAGGAATAATCGCCGGGAAATTCAGCAATTGGCATTACCTGGATGACGTTGACCCCTAATTGTTTCAAGTGATCAAATTTACGGGTGGCGTCTTCGAAGTTGCCCGGTTTACCATCTTCTCCAGATGAAAATGAGCCAATGTGCATCTCGTAAATGACCAGCTCGTTGTGGGGAGGGAGATCGTGCTGGTCATTTTCCCAGTTGTAACTATTAGGGTCGTAGATCACACTGTTCCCAACCGAGTTTGTAACCTGGCGGGCATAAGGGTCGACTCTGTAGAGGCGCTCACCCTGGTAGTGGATGATGTACTTATATTCCTGCCCTGTTTTGGCCCCTGGAATATCGATGTACCAGTAACCGCTGCCTTCATGATCAAGACTGTGGTAATCTTCGATCCACTGATTAAAATCACCTGCAATGGTGACTTTTTCTGCGTGAGGAGCCCAAACGCGGAATGCAACCCCGCCATCATAGACGATGGATCCCATGCCATGCTGTTTCACTTGTTTTGATTGAATAAATTCCACTTTCCCTCGATTATCTAATAAATTCCTGCAACAATCATATAACAAATATGACCCGCACCAACCAGAGGGTGTGACAAGGTCTTTAAAAGGAGGAGCTGCTAAGAAAAATTGATATTCCCAGTCAACTCGCAACAGTCAAATGGGATAGCTGCCATGCCGTCCCCTATAAAGTTAAAACAACGAAGATCTTACCGGCGTCTCACTGAACATGGAATTTCGCCGTAAGCGTTTGTACTTCTGGTATGCGATATTGCGCAGTGAGGCAATCCCACTCTGTACGGCTGGGTTTTAGATGCAATCCGGAACGGTCGGTGCCCGTTCCTACCAAAGGCATTTACAAAGTGAGACAAGCCCCCTCCGTACAATACTGGTAAGTCGCTACCTGTATCCTTCCGCCTGCAAGTTGAAGAGATGAGCGTAACTTTGGTTGCGTGCCATTAGTTCTTCATGGCTGCCGAGTTCGATGATACGACCTTCAGAAAGGACCACGATCCTGTCAGCCATCCGAACAGTTGAAAAGCGATGGGAGATCAACACAGCCACACGCCCTTGCATCAGCTCTCTGAAGCGTAAGAAGATCTCGTATTCAGCCTGGGCATCCAGAGCAGAGGTCGGTTCATCCAGGATAAGCACTTCAGCTTTGCGCATAAAGGCTCGGGAGAGAGCAATTTTTTGCCATTGACCACCAGAAAGCTCATGCCCGCGGTTCCATCGGCGACCGAGCACAGTGTCGTATCCTTCTGGCAGTTCGTTAACAACCTCAGTAGCACCACCTTTGTCTGCCGCCAACTCGATACGAGACTGGTTGTCGAGGTCCTCAATTTGACCGAAGCCGATGTTTTCTTTAACGCTGAATTGATATCGTACAAAATCCTGGAAGATGACACCGAAGCGTTGATGCAGGCTTTTAAGATCAAAATCACGCAAATCGGTGCCATCCAGTGTGATGCGCCCTTCGGTGGGGTCATAAAGCCGTGTCAGTAACTTGATGAGAGTAGTCTTGCCAGCCCCGTTGAGACCAACGAGGGCAATGCTCTCTCCAGGTTTGATGAAGAGGTTCACGTTTTTCAGGACGAATTTATCAGATCCAGGGTATTTAAACGAGACATTCTCGAAACGAACTCCCTCCATAATTGGAGCAGGGGCAATCTTGCCGTCCTCAGGGGTTTTCAAAGCCGGTTCGATTTTAAGGAAGTCAAGCAGGTTATCCAGATATAGATTATTTTCGTAGAGCCGGCTGAAGTTTTCCAAGAGTGATTGAACGGCGCGCTGTGATTGACGGAAGATGGAAAGGAACATGGTCATATCGCCAAGTGTGATTGCCTGCGTTATCGTGCGCACAATCACCCAAATATAACTGCCATAATATGCCAGATTCGAGAGCATACCCCACGCCAGGCTGGCGTAGGTGTTACGGCGTGAAATGGAAGTATCTTCTTCCATGAATTGAGTGAAAAGGTCCTCATAACGATTTTTAAGCGCTTCTCCTAAACCAAACAATTTGATTTCCTTTACCGTTTCATTGCTGGTAAGCAGGTTTTCGATATAGCCGAGCAAGCGAGCTTCAGGTGCGCGATGAGTAAGGGCGCGGAAGGACATCTCAGCAAAGCGGGAATTCGATAGAAAATTCGGTATCGCGGCGACGATGACCACGAGAGCCAGCCAGGGACTGAAACCGATCAACAAGGCAACCAACGACACAAGGGTGATGAATTGCTGGACAACCTGGGAGATGGCAGACACTATTGCCAGGGCAGAGCTGTCAGCTCGTCGGCGCGCATTTTGCATGTTGTCATAAAAAACCGGATCTTCATAGAATTGGAGGTCGAGTTTGATGGATTTATCAATGATGAGTGTGTTGACATACTTGGTCAGGAAAGAGCGCAGAATGTTGTTTGAGAGGCTTTGGAAAGAATTGAGCAAGGTGCTAATCAAGAGAAGCGCAAATTCAAAGATCACAAAAGGAAGAACCAGCTCTAAGCCAGCCTGGACATCGGCTCCAACATCGATAGCCTGGAGAATACGATCCACGATCATTTTCCCAACCCACGACTGGGCGGCTGGTAAAACTGCGATCAGAGGGATCAGAATAAAGTTAATGAGGGTGTGGCGTTTGCTGGCTTGCCAGACCAATTTGAAAGCCTGGGGGGTATTGCGCAAGGCTTCGCTGGTATCTTCCCAGGAGGAACTGATTTGTTTTCTAAAGGATTTTGTGGGTTGCTTTTTTGGTTTGACTTCAGGTTGCATGCTGGTCCTTTTTTTCTCTATTGGACCATTTTATCGCAGGAATGGGTGGTTAGGAACGGATAGGACGAATCACAGCCGTCAGGCTTTGAATGATGAGATAGCTTCGTCACCGATTGTCTTGTTACAGCTGAGACCTACGGTCAAATCCTGTGCTCGGTTTGCCCACTAACGCCTACTGCGTCGAGGTGCTTTGCAAGACCGGCACAATCAAAGAAAATGGCTTCGCCCTAACTCATTGCCGCATCGACAATTTCGCGGGCTTCAGCCTGGATTTGGGCCAGGTGTTCAGCGCTCTTCAAACTTTCGGCGTAAATTTTGTAGATTTCTTCTGTTCCGGATGGGCGGGCGGCAAACCAACCATTCTGGGTGACAACCTTAAGCCCGCCGATGGGGGCATGGTTGCAGGTGGCAGCCGTCAGTTTATCCAAAATTGGGTCGCCAGCCATGCTTTCCGCTTTGACCAGGTCAGGCGAAAGATTGGAAAGGATCGCTTTTTGCGCGGCGCTTGCCGGGGCATCCACCCGCGCGTACCATGAACCGCCTAACTCTGCTTCGAGATCCTGGTAATGAAGACCGGGATCCTTACCGGTAACTGCCAGAATTTCGGCAGCCAGTAAGTTGAGGATGAATCCGTCCTTATCTGTGGTCCAGGTTTCTCCATTCTTGCGCAAGAAGGAAGCGCCAGCGCTCTCCTCACCGCCAAAACCAATCTCACCACTGAGAAGTCCGGGGACGAACCATTTGAAGCCGACGGGCACTTCGCACAATTTGCGATCGATTTTTTTGACCACTTTATCAATGATCGAGCTGGAAACCAGCGTTTTACCAACGGCGGCATCTTTGGACCAGCCTGGACGGTGCTGGAAGATATACCAAATGGCGACGCTGAGATAATGATTGGGGTTCAGCAAGCCGACACTGGGCGTGACAATACCGTGGCGGTCGAAGTCGACGTCATTACCAAAAGCAATATCAAAATCATTTTTCATGGCGACCAAACTTGCCATGGCATACGGTGAAGAGCAGTCCATGCGGATTTTGCCATCTTTGTCGAGGGTCATGAAAGAAAAGGTGGGGTCGACGCGCTTGTTGACCAGGTCCATGTTCAGCCCATACATTTCTGCCATGGGTTCCCAATATGCCACACCCGAACCGCCCAAGGGGTCGACGCCGATGTGAATGCCGGAATCGGCAATGGCTTTCATGTCGATCACGTTCTCGAGGTCTTTGAGATATGGTGTGATCAGGTCGATCTGAGTTGTGCTGGAGGCTGCCATCGCCTTATTGAGGGGCATGCGGTGCACATCCTTCATGCCGTTGGCGATGATCTGGTTGGCGCGATTCTGCACCCATTTGGTGGTGCCAGTGTCAGCTGGACCGCCGTTTGGTGGATTGTATTTGAAGCCGCCATCCTCAGGTGGGTTGTGTGATGGAGAGATCACCACGCCGTCTGCCTGGACATCAGGGTGATCGCGGTTGAAGGTCAGAATAGCATGCGAAATGACGGGCGTTGGAGTGTAGCGGTGATCCTGGTGGATGCGGATCTCGACACCATTGCCCGCAAAAACCTCGATGGCGGTATAGAGAGCAGGCTCAGAGAGGGCGTGCGTATCCATGCCCATAAAAAGCGGACCGCTGATGCCTTCGCCTCGACGGTATTCGATGATCGCCTGGGTAATAGCAGCCACGTGATCGTCATTGAAACTGGCGTTCAGGGAGCTGCCACGGTGCCCGGAAGTGCCAAACGCAACCTGTTGGGCAGGCTCACCCGGTTCGGGGTGGACGGTGTAGTAGGCGGAGACAAGGCGGGGGATATTGGCAAGATATTCGATGGGGGCGGGCTTTCCGGCGAGAGGATGAAGGCTCATTAGGACTCCTGTTCTGGTTTTCGAAAGACAATGAACAATGAAATTTTATCACGTGTAGGGCTGTCATCAACCATTCCAAATAGGGAGAGATTGGAAGCACCGCAACAATAACATATGAGAGGAAGGGGTCGAGCCCCTTCCCTAGAAAGGTCAACCCAAAAGCACTTCTGCCTGGGAGCCGGAGGGGGTTTTGGTAACTTCTATACGATTCGAGAAGTAATCTTTCAACTCTTCCAGGTGAGTGATGATGAGGATTTTCTGGAAGTCCGGGCGGACGGCGTTAATCGCTTCAATCAAACGTTGGCGACCCTGGGCGTCCTGGTTGCCAAAACCCTCATCGATGACTAATGTCTGCAGCCTGGCACCAGCACGGCGGGCAAGCACGCGGCTGAGCGCCAGACGGATGGCAAAATTGATGCGAAAAGCTTCGCCTCCAGAATAGGTCTCATAATCGCGTGTACCGGAACCATCACTGATAAGGATGTCGAGTGTTTCCAACTTATCTTTCCGCTTGGCGTCCTTGTAATCACGCTGGGAGCTGAAGTTAACGCTCATGCTGTAATCTGACAGACGGGAAAGCAGCTGGTTTGCCTGCTCTTCCAATTCAGGCAAAGCCTGTTCGATCAGCATAGCGGGGACGCCATCCTTGCCAAAGGCGGTTTCGAGCTTGGAATATAGGCGGATGGTCTCATTCATCACTTCCATCTCCTGGCGCAACCTTACCTGGCGTTCGCGCTGGGTTTGGATGGTTGCCAGAGCCTGGTCGACCTCACCAAGCCTGCGATTATAGACATCCTGTCCCTCCCGCAGGTCGGCAAGCTCATCTTCAACAGAACGACTGTCCTGAATTTCGGAGCGGGCTTGCTCAAGGGCTTCGGCTTCCTGGTTGTAATGAGCTTCAGATTCAACAAGACCGTCCTGTTCGTGCGTGATCTCACTTTGCATCGAATCGAACTCAGCCTGGACAAGAATTGAATTGCTTTGAGCGATCTGAAGATCATTCCAGAACTTCTCGGCATCGGCTTGCGCTTGTACTTGCTGGCGTAATTGATTATGAGCATCCTGGTCATAAGCCAGCGCAGCGATCTGTTGAGTGACCTGGCTAAGTTGTTCACGTATTTCAGGTAAAAAGCTCTGGT
>CAZDPK010000078.1:0-7820 GCA_964507335.1 uncultured Anaerolineaceae bacterium
TTGCCAACCAAATGGCAGAACTCGATCGAGCTGGGGTCACCACCATGTTCACCGCAAATACCAACCTCAAGGTCAGGACGAACAGCACGACCATCGGTAACAGCACGCTGCATTAATCGGCCTACACCATCCTGATCCAATTGCTGGAAGGGATTCTTTGGCAAAATACCTTTGTCAACATAGACACCCAGGAAGTTGCGTTCAGCATCGTCACGGCTGTAGCCGAAGGACATCTGGGTAAGGTCATTGGTGCCAAAGGAGAAGAATTGAGCATATTCAGCCAGTTCACCAGCGGTCACACAAGCGCGGGGGATCTCAATCATAGTGCCAAATTTGTAATCGACCTCAACACCCTTCTCTGCCATAACATCTTTGGCAATTTTAACAAGGGTGGGTTGAACTTCTTTGAGTTCGTTGACATGGCCAGTCAAGGGGATCATTACTTCAGGATGGGGATCGAAACCGTTCAACTTCGAGTCACAGGCTGCTTCAAAAATTGCTCTCACCTGCATCTTCATAATATCGGGGTAAACAATACCCAGGCGAATACCGCGCAGACCCATCATTGGGTTACTTTCGTGCAGGCCTTGAACGACCTCGAGCAAGTGTACTTTTTCTGCTAAACCTTCATGGATGCCTTTGGCCTTCAAGGTGGCAACCTCGGTCAGTAGATCTTCCAGCGAAGGAAGGAACTCGTGCAGAGGGGGGTCGATCAAGCGAATGATCACAGGTAACCCGGTCATGGCTTCGAAAAGACCGTAGAAGTCACCACGTTGGAGCGGTAAAATGGTCTTCAGTGCACCGAAGTAAGCTTGCGCTTGAGGAGAATTCTCCATATTCGCTTTTTCAGTGTTAATTTCGGCTTTCAAGGCAGCCTTATCCTCATCACTGAGGGTGCGACCTTCCAAACGACCAGATGCAAGTGAAACTTCGAGCCTTTCAATGGTGTTGAGCATCCGTTGAGTAGCTTCAGCGTTCATGATCATCTTCTGAACATCAGGCAATCGCTCAACATCAAAGAACATGTGCTCGGTTCGGCAGAGACCAATACCCTGAGCGCCATATTCACGGGCGCGCTTGGCATCTCTTGGATAATCGGCGTTTGCCCAGACCTGTAACCGGGAGACTTCGTCAGCCCAACCCAGCAGAGTCATAAGTTCTTTTTGTTCGGAAAGGTCCGGTGTAGTCGTGCCAAGTTTACCAACAAAGACTTCCCCAGTAGTACCGTCCAGGGAGATCCATTCGCCTTCCTTGACAGTTACTCCGTCACGAGTCATTTGGCGCTTAGCCATATCAATATTGATTTCTGAAGCTCCAACAATACAGGGTACGCCAAACTGTCGGGCAACCACAGCTGCATGAGAAGTGGCTCCACCTTCACTGGTCAAAATACCCTTGGCGGCTAACATACCGTGCACATCATCGGGTTTGGTGAACGGACGCACCATAATGACATCTTGTTTTTCGACATTGTGCATCTTTTCGACGGTATCAGCATCGAAATAGATTTGACCAACTGCAGCACCAGGAGATGCGTTTACGCCTTTGGCATAGAAACGCCCTTCTTTTTTCGCCGCTTCAACGTCTGAATGCGCGAAGTGGGGGTGAAGCATCTGGTCAATCTGCTCAGGAGTAACCCGACCAAGAGCAGTTTTCTTGTCGATTAGACCTTCCACAACCATGTCATGGGCAACTTTTACGGCTGCCTTCGCAGAACGTTTGCCATTACGAGTCTGAAGCATCCAAAGTTTGCCGTGTTCAATGGTAAATTCGACGTCCTGCATGTCCTTATAGTGGTTTTCAAGACGTTCGGTAATATCAAAGAACTGCTGATAAACCTCAGGTAATTCTGTTGCGAGGGTGGAAATCTTGGAGGTGTTGCGAATGCCTGCGACCACATCTTCACCCTGAGCATTCATCAGGTAATCGCCAAACATGATATTTTCGCCAGTCTGAGGATCGCGAGTAAAAGCTACACCGGTACCAGAATCGCCACCCATATTGCCAAACACCATGGTTTGAACGTTGACGGCAGTTCCGAGGTCATCAGGAATGCTCTCGCGACGGCGATAGTCAATAGCGCGTTTTGAATTCCAGGAGCCAAAAACTGCTTTCACAGCTAATTCAAGTTGTTTGTAGGGGTCCTGGGGAAATTCGAAGCCTTTTTGCTCGAGAACTACTTTTTTGTAATCCTCAGTGATGGAAGCCCAATCTGCGGCATTCATCTCAGTATCGCTTTTGTAGCCCTTTTCAGCTTTATAAACTTTCAGCGGTTCTTCAAAATGCTCATCGTCAATACCCATCACAACAGTACCGAGCATGTGAATTAGGCGGCGGTAAGAATCATTGACAAAACGTTCATCACCGCTTTTTGCAACTAAACCTTTGGCAACTTCGTCATTCAAGCCGATGTTCAAAACGGTGTCCATCATGCCTGGCATGGAGAACTTAGCGCCAGAACGGCAAGAAACCAGTAAGGGGTTAACAGAATCACCGAATTTTTTATCGGCTTTTTCTTCAACTTTAGTCAGGGCATCAAGAACTTGCTGCCACATACCTTCGGGAAATTGGTTGGAAACCTGGTAAGCGTTACAGGCTTCAGTTGTGATCGTCAGACCGGGGGGAACCGGAACACCAGCGCGAGTCATATCGCCGAGATTGGCACCTTTGCCGCCTAAAAGGCCGCGAACGCCATCCCAATCACCCATATAAGCTTCAGCTTGGTCGACCTCATCGAACAGATAAACCCATTTTTTATCAGACATAAAATCCTCCTAAGATTTGATTGTCATTCAACAGAATGTTATTTTTACAATTGATAATTTTATCATGATTAATTAGGAAAATACTGAGAACATGTGTATTGTTAACAAGATAATTATTAACAGGCAGCAGATTAATTGTGGTCTTGTTCGTTTGGAGAGGGTTTGTCTCCCTCCGCAGCAGAGACACAGTCCAAATCTCAATGAGCTCAAAAATGAGAGGTACATTCATCTAGGTGGGTTCCTACCCGCCCAATGTTAAGCATCATGGTTTAATTGAATTGTAAACATTCACTCACCTTACTGCAATAATCTTCCCCAAAGCAAAGGGTTAAAGACGGAATACCAAGGCGAATCTATCTATCATGAACATGCACGCAATTATTTATATCGTGGATTTTCAAACCTATCGGCAAATACGTTTGCCTCAGAAAATTGGGTTCGGATGGGTTTCTCCTCGGCAGGATAACCTACAAAAATCACATTCAATGGAATCACATTCTCAGGGATTTCCAAGGCTTTACGAACTGCTTTTTCAATGGTATTGATTGGATGCACTCCGCACCAAACCGAGCCAAGTCCGAGCGTTGTAGCTGCCAGCAGTATGTTCTGTGTGGCTGCGCTGCAATCTTGCACCCAAAAACGTTCAACCACTGGTTTTTTGAACGATCGCAAGTCACCACAAACCACGATCGCACAAGGAGCCCCCATCTTGCCAAATGGTAAAGCTTTGCGCAGCTCGGAAAGCTGCTCCGGGCTCTGCACAACCACAAATTTCCAGGGTTTCAGGTTCATCGCACTTGGAGCGGCCATGGCTGCTTCCAGGAGCAAGGTAATTTGCTCTGTTGTGAGTGTCTGCCCAGTAAACTGTCTGATACTGCGACGGCGGAAGATCCAGTCGATCTTATTCATAGTTTGTCTCTTCATCCTCCGGATTTTGCACTTGACCCTTAAGAGCTACCTCTTGATCTACTTCGGGCGTATCCGTCTGATCAACCTGGTTTTCAATAGCTGCCTGGTCGATTTTACTGTTGTTTTCCTGCATTTTACTCGCTGAAATACCAAGCATTATTCTGATCACAACGATAACTGCCACTAATACTACGATATATCGAAAAATTGGTTCTGCCATTTGTAATTACTCTTTCTATCAAAGCATGCTAATGATCAAAGCTCCTAACGCAAGAGGTGCCTCTAGCATTGGAAGATGCCCGACTCCAGGTAAGACCACTGCTTTGCCAAATCTGGAAATCTGTGCCATTTTAATGGCGACTTCCGGTTTCATTAACTGGTCGTCACTTCCTGCAATAGCCAGCACAGGAGTAGTCAGGTTTTCAAGAACAGAAAACTGGTTTTTGCGCGATCCAATCGCATGCTGTGCGTTTTTGAAGCCTCGTGGATCCGTTTTCTCAATAATTGGAATGACCTGCTGTCTGATCTCAGCTGGCGAAGTGAATTTTTGAGCCAAAGTTTCTGCAAGGGCAGCCATACCTGATCCAATCGCTAACTCGGCTTGAGAAAAGCGTGCTTCCCTTTTTTCAGGTGGATCCGCATGCGCATTGCTGGTGACCATGATCAACCCATCCAGTCTCTCAGGGTATTTCTCCGCAAACACCAGAGAGATATATCCCCCCATCGAATGTCCTGCCAAGGTGAACTTATCCAAATGCAAATAATTAACCAACGCCAGCAGGTCGTCGGCAATTTGCTCCAGACTTTCATTGGAATCTCCGGTCTCGGTCTTTCCATGTCCGCGCAGATCGGGCACAATGAATCGCGCCTGGTCCGAATACAATCTCACAACCTCATTCCAGATGCTGCCATCCAGTGCCAGCCCATGCAACAAAACCACGGGTTCCCCTTGACCAAGCTCTTCGTAGACAATATTGATGTCGTTTAATTTTGTGATCATAGATTTATTCAGCTTTCATTAATCGCGAAACCAGCGCCAGGGCTTCTTCACGGCTTTTTACTTCACCCATTACCTGGGCTTCCCGGATAGTCTCAAGATAAAAGCCAATGTCTGGACCCGGGTTAATCTGCAGTAATTCTTGCAGATCATCGCCATCAACCAAGATGGGAGGATCAATGATTGTGGCCTGCTCGCGGAACCAGGTAAAAATGATTACATTGGCGAGTGATATTTTTTGTTCCATGAGCGAGGAAGATGCACCGTAATTCGCAAAATGCAATAGAGCGCTTTCAACACCACATGCACCTACTCGCTTGAAATAACGGTAGATCTGAAGTGCATTAACTTCTGCTTCCTGACTGAGGGATGCAATGCCCCAATAACCAGCACAGACAAGCTCAAAGAATTGTTTCTCTTTCTGCCCGAGCATGAATGCTTTCGTCAAGTTTTCAGCAAAAGCAAGGCAACTAGAGTTGATTTCGTTCTGATTATTATCATAATTTGCAGGATTATGTAGGAAAAATATCGCAAATAAGATCAGTAATTGTTTCCTGGTACGACCGCCCTGCAAAGTCTCTTTCACAAAAAGGCTTAGTCCTCGGAGTATGTCTGGTATGGACAAACTAGCAGGGAATAGTTCAGGAATCAGAAGATCTGGATTCTCTGACTCAACATATGATAACAATGTCTCCAGTGTCTTCAGAAAATTGAGATCAACTTTTGTCTCTATACCCGATTTCCGCTCGAGACTAAGAAAATAATCCTCAGAAAACTCATCGACATCAGCACAGTTATCCACCAAATTCTCTCTTAATTGTGGTTTCGAGGATTCTGGTCTGAAAACTCTTGAAAGCAACTGATCGAGAATTCCATACTCGTAAAGCAGATGATAAGTCGACCTAAGATTCGGTATTGCCAGGCATTTAAGCAGCTCATCCCGGATCCTTTCCCCCGAAATTCTATTCAAACCTAATGTGGCTACGCGCAATTGTTCAATTATTTCTAAGGATGTGTCCAGGTTGAAGGTGCGAACCATCCTGACGGCTCTAATCACACGCAGAGGATCGCTTAGCATTGAAAATGGATTGCCTAAACGCAGCCGGCCATTCTTAAGATCGTCCTGTCCACCCAACGGATCAATCACTTCATCAAGCTTGTCAAGGTCGATTGCCATGGCGTTGATGGTGAAGTCCCTCTGTCTGAGGTCTTCTTCCAGGCTACCGCCTATGAAAGCGGTGAAGTCGAGAATAAGTTCGTCCGGTTGTCCTTGCCTCAGGATGACCCTGGCAGTCTGATGATCGTCATCCAGTGTATACCAGACCCCCTCAAAACGGTTACGTACCTTTTTTGCTAGCTGGACCGATCTTTCTGCAACCACAAAATCAAGGTCTTTTACTGCCCTACCCAACACCAGGTCGCGAACTGCGCCACCCACAAGGTAAACTTCGAGGTCAGGAGAAGTACGCTTCACTTCCCGCAGGAAGTTTGCCAGTTTCTCATCCATGCGGAGGCTCATATTTGTCTAAATCGACTGTTCCGACAAATGGCAGATTACGATAATACTCGTCCATATCCAACCCATAGCCAAAGACGAACTCGTTCTTGATCTGAAACCCACAATAACGGATCGGAACGTCCACCTCACGTCGTTCGAATTTATCCAGCAACGTACAAATATAGATCGAATTGGGATTACGAGTCTGGAGAATGTCAATAACGGAAGAAAGGGTATGACCACTGTCGATAATGTCTTCAACGATCAAGATATTCTTTCCAGTCACGCTTGTGTTTAGATCGAGCCTGATGCGCACTTCACCTCCTGATTGCCGCGCACCCGTTCCATAGGAAGAAACTGCCATAAATTCGATAGCCAGCGGAACATCGATGTGACGGATTAGATCGGTAGTAAACATAACCCCGCCCCTCAGGATGCAAACAATCAGTAATTCCTGACCAGCATAATCGCGGCTGATCTGTGCCCCGAGTTCTTTTACGCGGGCTTGAATTTGCTCTTCGCTGACCAATACTTTGTCCAGATATTCACGATAATCCTGTATCATTGCTTACCTCAATCCCGGGGGACTTCGTGGTGGTGCCGGCAGCGGGCTTCGTACATCTCGGAGGCACCAACAATCACGATCGGGTCGTGGTAATTGGCTGGTTTGCCGTTGACAAGCCGCTGTGTACGGGTGGCAGCTTCGCCGCAAACCATGCAAATGGCGGCGAGTTTATCCACCTTATCAGCTTTGGCTGTCATCACCGGCATGCAGCCAAAAGGCTCTCCACGAAAGTCGGTGTCCAGACCGGTCACAATCACTCTCAAACCTTTGTCTGCCAATTGGTTTGCCACTGTGACAATGCCGTCATCGAAAAACTGGGCTTCGTCTATGCCAACTACAGTTACATCGGGTTCCAGATTTTCCAGAATCTCCTGGGAGGAGTTGACCGGACAAGCCTGATAATCTGCCCCAGAGTGAGACATCACTTTACTATGGGCATAACGATTATCGATCACCGGTTTGAATACCTGTACTTTCTGTTTAGCGATGGTTGCCCGGCGCAGGCGGCGGATCAGTTCTTCTGTCTTTCCGCAGAACATGGATCCGGTAATTACTTCAAGCGTACCAAGTGTTTGTGCCATAAAGCCTCCAATAATTTCAGATGTTCAAAGTATAAGTCAAGTTAGCAAGGATTACAGGAAAATATAAGACAGCATTGTCTTTATTTTGCCCTCAAAACCCCTGCCACTTTCGATATTGCAGGTAGGGCAGCCTTGGAATTATAGGTGTACTTCAGTTAATGTCAAAGTAGTGTGCTCTCAATCCGCCTGGCATACCAATCTCTTTTGCTTGATTAAAAACAACATTAATCTACAAAAGTGTTGGCGAAGACACGCGATACAACCTGAAGGGGAATTGGGTTTTTGGAAGTTAAATCTTTTCAGAGAATAAGTGGAGGCAGTTTTGGTAGGTTTGCTAAACTTGAAGATCTTCCATGTTACTCATCCTGACATATTGCTCTTGATAAGCCAACAGGTGTAAGAAAGCAAATTAGCTTAAACAAAAAGGCAGGCTTATCACCTGCCTTGTAATAGAAAAACAAGAAACTAGACTTCGATTTCCTCTGCAGCTGCGGGCAGTTGATAG
>CAZDPK010000079.1:0-7692 GCA_964507335.1 uncultured Anaerolineaceae bacterium
CCCGAAGCCATTCGCATCGTCCAGGAAGAGATGGATCGTTTTGCTGACCTGACCGGTCGTCAATATCGTCTGATTGAATATTACGGAGCCCCGGATGCCGATCGTGTGATTGTTATTATGGGCTCAGGCGCAGAGACTGCCTCCGAAGTCGCCAAATATTTAAATGCTCGCGGTGAGAAAGTTGGCGTTGTGATCGTCCGCTTGTATCGCCCCTTCCCTGTGCAACAATTTATTGATGTTATTCCAGCATCCGTGCAGAAAATTGCTGTTCTCGATCGAACAAAAGAACCCGGTTCTGTTGGCGAACCCCTTTACCAGGATGTCATTAACGCCCTCAATATCGGTCTGAATTCGGGCAGTGTTGCCTGCGCGAGCATGCCCCTGGTTACAGGTGGTCGTTATGGACTTTCTTCCAAGGACTTCACACCTGCAATGATCAAAGGCGTTTTCGATGAACTGGCAAAAGACAACCCCAAAGAGCACTTCACTGTTGGTATCGTAGATGATGTCACTAATCTGAGCATCGATTTCGATCCCAATTTTGAGATCTTAGGTGACAACGTAATCCAGGCAATGTTCTTCGGGCTTGGTTCTGATGGTACTGTTGGTGCCAACAAGAACTCGATTAAAATCATCGGTGAAGAAACACCCAATTATGCCCAGGGCTACTTTGAATACGACTCAAAAAAATCTGGCGGCGTGACCGTGTCTCACTTGCGTTTTGGTCCAGAACCAATCCGCGCGCCCTATTTCATCTCCGATAACGAAGCCAACTTCGTTGCCTGCCACCAGGTCAGTTTTGTTGACCGTTTTGATCTGCTAAAATACTCCCGCCCAGGCTCTGTCTTTCTCCTCAACACCATTTCGAGCCCCGAAGAAGTTTGGGAAACTCTGCCGGTTGAGATGCAGAATGACATGGTTGCCAAGAAAATCCGGTTTTATGTTATCGATGCCTATAAAGTCGCTGAAGCAACTGGAATGGGCAATCGCATCAACACCATCATGCAGACCTGTTTCTTTGCGATCAGCGGTGTCTTGCCCAGAGATGAAGCGATCGAAGCTATCAAGCACTCCATCGAAAAGACTTATGGCAAAAAAGGCGAGAAAGTTGTCCTGAAGAACTACGAAGCAGTTGATCAGGCAGTTGCCAATATGTACAAAGTGGAATATCCGCTGGAAATTACCAGCCAGCATAATCGCCGCTTGCCGGTACCTGCCAATGCACCTGTTTTTGTCAAAGAAGTGTTGGGTGAAATGATCGCCCGAAATGGCGACAAGATCCCCGTGAGCAAGCTCCCGGATGATGGCACTTATCCTTCTGCCACGACCAAATGGGAAAAACGAAACATTGCTCTCGAGATTCCCATCTGGGAACCTGATTTGTGTATTCAATGTGGTCGCTGTTCCTTTGTTTGCCCGCATGCCACCATCCGCAACAAGGTCTACCCCACAGCATTGCTCGAAAACGCACCTGCAACCTTTAAGAGCAAGCCCTCCAACTTCCGTGAATGGAAAGAAGGCTATTCCTGGACTGTGCAGGTTGCTCCAGAGGATTGTGTAGGTTGCGGCTTGTGCGTCGAGAACTGCCCAGGCAAAGATAAAAACGACCCCACCCGCCATGCTATCAACATGGGCGCCCAGCCTCCTATCCGCGAGACCGAAGCCGAGAATTGGGATTTCTTCCTGAATCTGCCTTTGCTGCCCCGCGAGGATGTCAAAACCACCAATATCAAGAATTCACAACAACTTGAACCTTTGTTTGAGTTTTCAGGTGCTTGTGCCGGTTGTGGCGAGACTCCTTATGTCAAGCTGGCAACCCAACTTTTCGGCGATCGTATGATTGTTGCCAATGCGACTGGTTGTTCCTCTATTTATGGCGGCAACCAACCGACTACCCCCTGGGCCGTCAACCAAAAAGGCAAGGGGCCTGCCTGGTCGAACTCCTTATTTGAAGACAACGCTGAGTTCGGTTTAGGCATGCGCCTGTCTGTTGATAAATCGACCACCATTGCCTGCGAGTTGTTATCCAAGAATGCCGATTTAATTGGCAGAGAATTGGCAGACGCACTGTTAAACGCAAATCAGAACGACGAAACCGGCATCAACGAACAACGCAAGCGCGTCAAAGCCCTCAAAGAAATTCTGGCTGGCAGAACAGAGGATGAGCTTATGCAACTGGCTACTGTTGCTGACTACCTGGTGAAGAAGAGTGTTTGGATCATGGGTGGTGACGGTTGGGCTTATGACATTGGTTACGGCGGTTTGGATCACGTCCTGGCTTCCGGTCACAATGTCAATGTTCTGGTACTGGACACTGAGGTTTACTCCAATACCGGTGGTCAGAGCTCCAAAGCAACTCCTATCGGCGCAGTTGCCAAGTTTGCTGCTAATGGTAAAGAGCGCCCCAAGAAAGACCTGGGCATGATCGCCATGACCTACGGAAACATCTATGTTGCCCGTGTCGCAATGGGTGCAAGTGATGCACAAACCTTGAAAGCATTCAACGAAGCCGATTCTTATGACGGACCGTCCCTGATCATTGCGTACTCGCACTGTATCAACCACGGTATCGATATGAAGATGGGTCTTGTTCAGCAGAAATTGGCTGTCAACTCAGGTGCCTGGGTGCTGTATCGCTATGATCCCCGCCTGATGGTTGAAGGCAAAAACCCTCTGCAGCTCGACTCTAAAGCTCCGTCAGTCAGCGTTGCAGATTACGCTTACAATGAGAACCGCTACCGTATGCTGCTAATGCAGGATGAGGCACGCGCTGAAGAGTTGATGAAGAAAGCCGAAACCGATTCAGCCCGACGCTGGTCACTTTATTCCCAGATGGCAGAACTCGATTATTCGCTCTACAAGGTCGACCTGAATGGAGATGTGCCTGTTGCTGAAGGAATGACAACTGCGGAGTCTTCAGAAGGTTGGGCTGGACCCAAGGGAACCACACCAAATGCCGAGCCATTTACTGAAAGTTCCACCAAAGAGCCAACCAGTGACCCTGCAATGACTCCTGCCAACCCTCCTGATTTAAACAAGGCAGCCCAGAAAGCAGACGATGAGTTGAAAAGCACAAATCAGAACAAATCCAGCTCAAAACTCTAGAATTAGAATCAACAAACAAGAATAGGGAGACCGCAAAGGTCTCCCTTTTTTGTGAAACCAAAAAAAAGCCATTCACAATAAGTGGAGAATAAATGGTTAGTGAAGGTTGATTGGGATGAAGGTATTTTGAGTTCATAAGAGCTGTCTGTAAGAAATTGAAACCTTTGGTCAATAAGCGTGTTTGGCGTGACGTGGGCATGATAACAGTATTATTGGTATCCCAATCTCAGCCGACAACCTTTTCAAATAACCCTGTCAACTAAGGTAAAATTACCTCAAGCCCCCACAATCACGCAATAATTTTTGCGCTTAATCCATGAGGCCGGCAAAAATATGACAGTAGTAGAAGACATTAAACAACGAATCGACCTGGTTGATATTGTCAGTCAGACGGTAAAGCTTAAGCGGACAGGTAAAAATTACATCGGCTTTTGCCCATTCCACAGCAATACCCGCACGCCAGCTTTCGTGGTTTTCCCCGATTCCCAGTCATGGCGCTGTTTTGGACAATGTAATGAAGGTGGTGACCTGTTTGGCTTTGTGATGAAGCGCGATAACCTCGATTTTCAGGAAACGCTCAAACAACTTGCCGACAAAGCAGGTGTCACACTCAAGCCTCAAACCCAGGCTGATCTAAAACATGACCAGGAACGTGATACCCTGGTCGATATCATGGAAGCTGCTGTTATTTTTTACCGCCAGCAGATGTTGGAGACTACTCCAGGAAAAAAGGCACTTGATTATCTGCATAAACGCGGTCTGACCGACGAAACGATCAAAACCTGGGGTTTGGGTTATGCACCAGACGGCTGGAGCCTGCTTTTGGACCACTTGCTTGCAAAGGGCTATACTCGAGACTTAATCTTACAGGCAGGAATGCTTTCCCAGGGGGATGATGGGCGTGTTTATGATCGGTTTCGAGATCGGCTGATGTTCCCTATCAGGGGCATTTTTGGCAAGATGGCTGGTTTTGGCGGGAGGGTATTAAACCCGGATGATGTTCCAAAGTACCTCAACTCCCCTGCAACTGATGTTTTTGACAAAGGGAGACTACTTTATGGTCTCGATCAAGCCCGGGCAACGATGCGGGCTGAATCCCAGGCAGTGATCGTGGAAGGCTATATGGATGTGATCGGCTTGCACCAGGCAGGTTTCACCAACGCGGTCTCACCGATGGGTACCGCTCTCACGGAAGCCCAGTTTCACCTGGTAAAAAAGATGACCTCTAACATTATCCTGGCACTCGACCCGGATGCAGCCGGTCAAAAAGCAACGCTTAGAGGGCTTGAAACCGCCCGAAAAGCAATGGACATGGATGAACAGCTCGATTTTGATTCGCGCGGGTTGCTGAAGATCGAACGCTTTCTGAAGGCTGATATCCGCGTTACAACCTTGCCGGATGGCAAAGATCCGGATGAAATCGTTCTGGAAAGCCCGGAAACCTGGCGCAAGATTATCGCAGAGGCGAAACCGGTGGTCAATCATGTTATGGATAGCCTGGCAGAAGGGCAAGACCTGGCTGACCCGAAGGTAAAACGGTCGATTGCGGAGCAAGTTTTACCGCTGATCGAAGATGTGGGTAGTACGATTGAACGGGAAGCTTACCGTCAGCGCCTGGCGGCTCTCCTTCGTCTGGATGCCCGAAGCCTGCAATTGAATACACCGACGATTTCACATGAACGCCGTAGACGCAACAAGATTCACGATGAAACTGAAGGCGCACAACTCAAACAACCTGTTTCGCTGGCAGCGAAAAACCGTCTTCTCGAAGAGTTCACCCTTAAATACCTTGTTCTTGATCCAGATTCACTCTATCAAATTGACCGCTCATTGGCACAATTCGATTTGACCGAGTTAAACCTGGAAGATTTCCAGGAAGGTGATATGAAGCACCTTTTCACACTGGTGAAGCAAAGCCTTGCCCAGACGGAATATGAGCGCTCTGATTTTGTGGAAATGAACTTAGGGGATGACTTCGAATTGCCCATAATCCCGCCTGTAGAAGCAGAGTCGCTCACTGACACACAGTCGAGACTTTTCAAAGACCGGTTGCGCAGCATCCTTCGCCTGCGGAAAAACAACGTGGAAGACCGTTTGAGGGAAATCCATTACTTGCAGAATGAAACAGAAGAGAAAACTTATTCCAGCGAAGAAGCTAACCTGCTCTACCTTGATCTGATAGAAACCCGCAAAAAGATAGATCAGGCACTGATGAGCCCTGATTCTGGTGGTACAGGTAAGGTCCGCAACATTCGCGGTGTCAATCACACTTCCCGGAGACACGATGGTTCCAGCAAAAAATGAGAAAGATGAATTTTCTGATCAAGAGAATGTTGGCAATCTTGAGCCACTTGGAAACGTCGATGATAGTCTTGAATTTGTAGACGACCCCATTCAACTTTATCTGAGAGATATTGCCCAGACTCGTCTCCTGGACGCGAAAGATGAATTTCATCTTGCCGTAATGATCCAGGCGCGAGAACAGCTCTCGCTTTATCAAAAAAACGAAAGCGGCTTGGACGCTGAGAGCATATATATGGATATGTGTTCGACTTGGGAACAGATCAAACGCGACGCGCTTCGACTTCAATATGACCCACCTGAGATCCTGGAAGTAATGACTGAAGCTGTTTTGATGAGCAAGGAAGGTTTGAACAAAGTTGAGTCTTATACGCGCAATTACCTGGATGATCCACGCTGGGGCACCGACAAACACTGGGAGGTTTTGGCTAACGATTTGCTGCGATTTTTTATGGATACCTACATCCTGCCCCGCGAGTGGGTGAACGATCTGATAAACCAGTTGCCTGAAGGTGATGTTGTCTGCCTGGAAAAGACAATGATGGAAAACTTGCCGTCAAAAGCTGAACTAGAAGAGAGAGTAAACCAGGTTATTGTTGGCGCCGAATGGGCTACCCAGCAATTCGTGGAATACAATCTGCGTCTGGTGGTTAGCATCGCAAAACACTATCGAAACCGCGGTATCGGGATGATGGACTTGATCCAGGAAGGAAATATGGGGCTTTTGAAGGCGATTAAAAAATTTGATCCTTCGAAAGGCTTTCGTTTTAGTACCTATGCCACATGGTGGATCAGGCAGTCGATCAGCCGCTATATCCTTGAAAATGCCCGTACCATTCGAATCCCTGTTCACATGGTGGAACAGATCAGCAAACTGGTCAAAATTCAGCATAGTCTGGTTCAAACCCTGGGGCGCGACCCAACCTTTGCCGAGATGGCGGTGAAATCAGGGTTTTTATCAGAAAAAGATGTCATGGAAATTTTGGAAATTGGTGGAAGCCGCGCATTGGCTGACCCTGCCTTGCTGCATCGTTGGGACGAAGCCACACAAAAGGTTGAAGCTGTCTTGAAATCGGCAGAGGAACCTGTTTCCCTGGAAAGTCCTGTCGGTGATACTGAAGATGGAGTGCTGGCAGACTATATTCCGGACCAGGATACAGAAGAACCAATCGAAGAATTACTTCGTGAAGCACTCAGAGATACCGTCAGAGAGACATTGGATTCGTTGACTGAGAGGCAGCGCGAGGTGTTGGAGTTGCGCTTTGGGCTGGTGGACGGAGTCTACCATTCGCTTGAAGAGGTCAGCCAACGCTTTGGCCTCACGCGTGAGCGCATTCGTCAAATAGAGTCATCCGCTCTGCGCCGTTTGCGCGACCCCTCACGCAGCAATCCGTTACAGGACTTTATAGAAGATGATTGAGCTGCAGGCGTTCAACCTGATGTATTCCGCCTAGAGTTGGATAAAAAGAGAATCATTATGAAAAACATTAGTTTCTTTACTGAAGCTCAACCGTTCCTGGATAAAAGCCTGGATAAACTCGCAGTGGATGAGACCCGTAACAACTTGCTATTGGGTCTGGCACTACGCTTAAAAGATGACCCTCATGCGTACACTGAGCAAGAGCCACTAATGGCAATCGTATCTGATGATCATAGCGAAATTGGCGCAATCGCTATTATGACACCTCCTTTTCCACTCATTGTTCAAAGTAATCCTCTTAACATAGAATCACTTGAGTCTCTCGCACAGGCATTATTAACTACCGGATGGCAACTTACGGGAGTGAATGGTGAAGCAGAGGCGAGTGATACCTTTGCCCACATCTGGAGAGAAATAACCGGGCAACAAGTCAGATTGTTGATCAACTTGCGCGCTTATGAACTGCAAAAAGTGGAAGACCTCGATTATCCCAGTGGTGAAATGCGCGTAGCTGAAGAAAAAGATGCTCCTACAGCGGCGGCTATGCTTCGGGCAATGCAGGAAGAATTAAAGCTGCAGGCATCAAACAGCGCTACCTTGGAAGGTGCTCTGAAAAGTATTCACCTGAAACGCACCTTTTTCTGGGTCGTCGGCAGTGAAGTTGTCAGCATAACCAATGCGATTCGTCCACAGATCAAAGGGATTTGCATCAGTGGGGTTTACACGCCGCCTGAATTTCGGAAGAAAGGTTATGCTCGCGCCTTGGTTGCAGAGGTTTCGAAAGAAATGTTATTAAGGGGATACGAGTTTACCAACTTGTTCACCGACCTTTCCAATCCCACCAGCAACAAGATCTACCAGGAAAT
>CAZDPK010000080.1:0-7661 GCA_964507335.1 uncultured Anaerolineaceae bacterium
AACAAAAAAGCCACCCTCAATTTGAGGATGGCTTTGTCTTTCAATTGAATGATCTAGCGTTTGAAACCCAGAGCTTTCCAGCCAGCATATTCACTCGTCAGGTCAAGTTCCTGTTCGATGCGCAGCAACTGGTTGTATTTTGCTACACGGTCAGAGCGAGCGGGTGCACCGGTCTTGATCTGTCCCATATTCATGGCAACAGTCAGGTCGGCAATAGTGCTGTCTTCGGTCTCACCAGAGCGGTGTGAGCAGACTGCCCGCCAGCCATTGTTCTGGACCATGCTGACAGCTTTCAGTGTTTCTGTCAGAGAGCCAATTTGGTTAAGTTTTACCAGCAGAGCGTTGCAGGCATTTTCTTCAATCGCGCGCGCAATGCGGACAGGGTTGGTCACCAGCAAGTCATCACCAACAATTTGGAGACGGTGACCGTTCTTGGCAGTAAAGTTTTTCCAACCTTCCCAATCATCCTGGGCAAAACCATCTTCGATGGAAACGATGGGATACTGTTCAATCCAATTGGTCCAGAAATCGACCATTTCATCACTGGTCAGTTTCCGGCCTTCTTTTCGCAGATTGTAAACCTTGTTTTCTTCCTCATAAAACTCAGAGGCAGCCGGGTCAAGCGCAATCGCGACATCAGTTCCAGCCCTGTAACCAGCTTTTTCGATGGCTTCAAGGATCAACTCCACAGCCTCGTTATTGGCTTTCAGCGCAGGAGCAAACCCGCCTTCATCACCAACCAGAGTGCCATAACCATGGGCTTTTAGGACGCCTTTCAGTGAAGCATAGATTTCGGCTCCCCAGCGCAGGCCCTCTGTGAAGGTTTCGGCACCAAGCGGCATGACCATAAATTCCTGGGCATCTGTACTCTGCCAACCGGTGTGTGCACCACCGTTGAGGATGTTCATCATCGGCACAGGCAAAACGTGGGCATAAACACCACCTAGATAACGATAGAGCGGCAAACCCAACGAAGCAGCAGCGGCTTTGGCAACTGCCAGGCTGGTGCCCAAAATCGCATTAGCGCCAAATTTCGATTTATTGGCAGTGCCATCCAGGTCGATCAGGAGTTCATCGATCTCTTTTTGCTCGATTGCATCCATACCAAACAGTTCATCCGCGATTTCGTCATTGATATGGTCTACGGCTTCCAGAACGCCTTTTCCGTTGTAACGATTCTTGTCGCCATCGCGCAATTCCAGTGCTTCATGGATGCCGGTGGAAGCCCCGGAAGGAACAGCTGCCCTTCCAAAACTACCATCTGCTAATACCACTTCCACTTCCACAGTGGGATTGCCGCGTGAATCCAAGATTTCAATTGCATTGATAAATTCAATAGTTGTATCCATTATCCAAGTCCTTTCATCTATTGGAGATATTACAAGTATAACCTAACCTCAATGAGTTAGGCCTTAAAACCTAAAGATATTATCTGATCCGGAAGCCCTTTTCGCCGGCAAGCCGCCTGGATCAACCCCAAAAACAATGGGTGGGGTCGGTTTGGTCTGGAAAGAAATTCGGGATGGAATTGGCAGGCGATCATGTAAGGGTGATCCTTGTTTTCCACCATTTCAACCAGCATACCATCTGGCGATTGACCTGAAAAATCCAACCCATGATCCTGAAGGGCTTCGCGGTAATCATTGTTGACTTCGTAACGATGACGATGTCGTTCTTCGATCATTTCCTGGTTGTACAGGCTCCGCGCCATGGTGTTTTCGAGAACATGGCAAGGGTAAAGCCCCAGCCGCATCGTGCCGCCCAGGCGATCCAAACCTTTTTGATCGGTCATCAAATCGATGACCGGATGTTCGGTCATTTTGTCAAACTCCGCCGAATTGGCATCTTGTAGGCCAAGGACATTCCGCGCATACTCAATAACCATCACTTGCAAACCAAGGCAAAGACCAAGATACGGAATTTCATTCTCGCGTGCATACTGGGCTGCGCGAATTTTACCTTCCACACCGCGGCTGCCAAAACCCCCAGGGACGATAATGGCATCCACATCCATCAAACCTTTTTCAACATTTTCCAGTTTTTCCAGATCTGCCGATGAGACCCATTCGATATCTACGTCCACACCATAATAGAGTGCGGCATGTTTTAGCGCTTCTCGAACGCTCAGGTAGGCATCGTGCAGCTCGACATACTTGCCCACTAACCCAATTTTGACCGTTGGCTTGGTTTTTTTCAGCTCGTTCACCATCCAACGCCAACCATCCAGTTCCGGTTCATGTTTGGCTTCCAACCCCAATGCTTTAAGAAGAATATCGGCTACATGGTTTTCTTCCAAGCTCAATGGAATCTCATACAATAGATCTGCAGTCACCAGGGGAACGACCGCATCAGGTTTAACATCACAAAATTTCGCGATTTTCTGTGTAAGTTCCTTTTCGACCGGGTAATCACTTCGAGCCATGATCATATCTGCCAAAATACCGATTGAACGTAATTCACGCACGGAGTGTTGGGTTGGTTTTGTTTTGGTTTCTGCGGTAGCCTTCAAATAGGGTAGCCAGGTGATGTGCACAAAAGCGGTGTTTTCTTCACCAAGCTCATTGCGCATTTCGCGAATGGCTTCCAGATAGGGTTGACCTTCAATGTCGCCAACTGTTCCGCCAACCTCGATCAGGGCAATTTCAGCCTCGCTGGAACGTCCCAATAGGTTGATACGGCGCTTGATTTCGTTAGTAATATGAGGAACAACCTGGATCGTTCCACCAAGGTAGTCTCCCCGTCGTTCTCGCTCAATCACTTCTTCGTAAACCTGACCGGTTGTAAGCGTGCTGGTCCGCTTGAGATGCAAGTCGCAGAAACGCTCATAATGACCCAGGTCAAGATCCGTTTCAGAGCCATCATCGAGCACATAAACTTCTCCGTGTTGGTAAGGACTCATGGTACCTGGATCAACATTGAGGTACGGGTCAAGTTTTTGGACTGTAATAGAAAAACCACGGGCCTTCAACAAACGCCCGACGGACGCAGCTGTCACACCTTTGCCTACAGAAGAGAGAACGCCACCAGTAAAGAATATGTATTTGATTGCCATATTACCTCTGTAAATGATTAAATAAAAAGGGAGGGCTATTTACTCCAGCCCTCCCCGGAAACGATTAGGTTCTTGGTAGAGATCTACTTCGCTCAGTCATCCAAGTCGCCGGCGTTGCTCAACTTGTTAGTCAGCGTACGCTCATAGATATCTTCAGCTTCAGTATCACGGTTCTTCTGCTTCTTGATACGGTTGGCAATTGCAGGACGACGTTGTTCGGCGCGATCCATGGCTTTTCGCATGGCAATCTCCATGAAAGTCGGATCTGGAATAATTTCTTCTTCTACCGCTTCAACAACTTCTTGTTTCGACTTACCTCTACGTTTGGTAGTCGTGGCTTCGGCCAGAATCTCGTCCGGTGTTTCCTGCAGAGCTTTCATGCTCAGCTTGATTTGCTTTTTACGTCGGTTGACTTCCAGTATTTTTACTTCAACCTCATCACCGACTTTGACAACTTCAGATGGAAGGCGAACAAAATTGTGAGAAAGTTCGCTCACATGCACCAGACCAGGTCGTTCTGCACCAATTTCGACAAAGGCGCCAAAAGATTCCAGGCGTACGATCGTGCCCTTAACGCTCATTTCAGGAGCAAGTTCACGCCATTCGTACATCAGGGGTTCGCGCATGGTTAGTTCATAGTGGTCTTTCAAGACTCGTTTGATCCAAACTGAGATAACCTGGTCAACTTTTAAGGTTTCATCAAGATTGGTTACAACTTTGTCTTTGTTTTCCATGTCAACAACTTGGGAGACGTGTAAAAATGCAGGTATTTTAGAACCGATGTCTACAATTGCTCCTTGTAGGGTGGTCTTTAATACCTTCCCTTCGAATTTCTGTTTCGTTGTTATGGTTTGATCATTATTAGTTACGTCGATAGGGTTATCCATTATTTACTCCCAAAGGGTTATATTCACAAGATATTAGTATACACTTTTGCTAGAAATTCGTCAATTATTCTGCAGAAATTGGCACTGGTTACCTAATTATAGGCATAAAATCAGCAGAAATACTACATTAAAAGTTGGGTTACTGCCCCAACGATCAAAAATTGTCCCAAGTGATAGCTGAGTATAATCCAGAATTTGTACTTTGGCAGGCGTCTACCTAATTTGTCAAGACCGATCATGGCGTCTGAGATAAAAAACAGAATACCACCAATTCCTGCTAAAACCCCTGCCAGATCAGACCAACCGGGACGCGCCAGGCACAATACAGCGCTGATCGCCATGGCTAAAACCAAGGCCGCGTAAATTTTCAGAAAAGGCAGGAGAGACTTCTTGATCTCTGATGCAGCCGCGAATCGTTCGATTGTCAAGTGCAAAACCAGGACTCCTGCGAAAAGCGCAACAATGCCAATGATCAACACAGGGGTAGATGGCAGGATGATGTTGAAGCCCCAGATGTAAAACAACTGAGCGAGCGAAAAAGCACCCATCCCAGCCAAAAACCAGCGTGCCCCTCGAGGGATCAGAAAGACGTCTCCCACCATTGAGAGGATGAGCCCAAGCAGAAAGGGCAATCGAGCTGAACTGAGAGAGCCCTGAAGCAAAAAGTAAACGATCAAGCCCAGCAAGACCAGCGGTTTGGTAATGTAATAAGCTCTCAAGTTTCCTCGCCAGACCGCGATCCAGTTTGCCAGGGTCACCAAGCCAATAAGGATCAGCAAGGCAAGTGTCACCGAATCAGGCATTATCTCTTGCACCAGCCAGCCCGATCCGACTGAGAAAACCGGGATCATTCTTCCAATCTTTTTGTGTTTTTACCTGTAAATCCAAAAAGACCTTTTTCTTTGTCATCTCCTCGATGGCAACTCGAGCGTCCGTGCTTATCTTACGGATCATCATACCCTTTCTGCCGACAACAATCCCTTTCTGAGCTTCCCGTTCAACATAGACGATTCCATGGATATAGAGCACATCGTTATCGCGTTCCTTAAACTCATCCACCTGGGTAGCGATGCTATACGGCAACTCGTCATCAAGGTTCTCCATTGCGGCTGCCCGGACGAGTTCCGCGGCGATGTCACGTTCGAAATCTTGTGTAATCTGGTCCGTAGGGTAGTATTCCGGTCCGACAGGCAGAAGAGAATGGATTTTCTCAATCAATTTTGAAACACCTTTGCCCATTCTGGCGGAGATTTCAATAGAAGGGTCCTCAGGAAAGAGAGCCTGGAAGGCTTGTTTGTTTTGCGATACTTGCCCTGGGCTTCCTAAATCACTCTTGTTGAACACCAGGATAACCTTTTGCGTGCTTCGTTTTTCTTTGATCAGAGCGGCAAGTTCGCGGTCCAGCTCATCGGGTTGTTTGCTGATGTCCGCAATAAACAGGAGGACATCGGCGTCCTCCAGAGCAAACCTGACTTCATTATTAATAAACTGGCTGAGTTTGTCTTTGGCATTATTTAATCCGGGCGTATCAGTGAAAACCATTTGGTATTCTTCAGTGGTCAGAATTCCCAACTGACGGCGTCGGGTGGTCTGAGGTTTGAAAGACACGCCTGCAATCGGCTGACCCATGAACTGGTTAAGCAAAGTGCTTTTTCCAGCGTTGGGTTTGCCCACCAGGGCGATAAATCCGGATTTGAAGTTTACATTTTGTGTTTCCAAGCTGTTTTTATTAGAAAAGATCACTTTTCCATTATTAAATTCATGCCCTTCAAATTCGAGCAAACGTTGCTTAATTGTGATTCCACCCTCGGCTGAGTAGCCGTGCATGGAGCCATCCGATGCGACCACGCGGTGACAGGGCACCACCAGCATGAAAGGGTTGCGCGCCATCGCGCTGCCGGCTGCCCGTGCCCCTCGTGGGCTGCCAGCCATAAGCGCCAATTCTCCATAGGTAATCACCTCCCCAAAGGGGATCTGGGAGGCAATCTGGTGTGCTTTTAGCTGAAAAGCAGTCATCCCGGAACAATCCAGGGGCAGATCGAATTGCTTGAGCGTTCCTGAAAAGTAGGCTTTTATCTGTTTCTCAGCTTCCTCGAGGATGGGGGAAGGGGATGGTTCTGAACTAGAATCCTCCAGATCATTGTTCAGGAGAGTAATGTTTGTCAGTCCATTTTCATTAGCACTGACACAAAGCGTGCCTATTGGGGTATTAATGTCTTTGTAAGTTTCCATTGGGATCTTCTCCTGGTCAGATCGTAGGGTAATCGTAGGTTAATCGTCAAGTATTGATGTTGGGTTTATTGTAATATAAAGTCGTAAGGGCGACTTCTCTTCTTCTTCTCCTCCTTAATACCCTAATGCTGCGGTCGGCGTCCGCAGCATTAGCTCGTTAATAGTTCAGATACTTATATATTCCTATGTACGGTTGGATCTCGATCCAGCCAGGTAATACGGATAAAAAAAACCTATGCACGGAACGGACAGTGTTCGTTCCTTCTGTTAGTGACAGAATTTTAAAGCATGCCGACGACTTTTGCGATTTAGGCATACCGAGCATAGGTTTATGCCATCGGGTTTCCAGCGTAGAAATGATAAGATACCTCGTTTGTCAGAATGACAGATTAAGCTCGCTGCAATCCAACTCGATCTGCGATAAAATAGCTTGGGCTAAATATGAAAACCTTGTCATCCTGAACGAAGTGAAGGATCTTGTGTTTTGCCAGGCTTAATATATGGAGAAAAAATGGAAAATCGAGAAACCTACCCCATCTCAATTGCTGGTGTTGAAAGAAATCTGCCTCTTTTCGAAGTCAAACCCGGGCTTCGCATCGCCATCCTGAACATTTTAGGGGATGTCGAGCTGGTCGACGCCTGCGCCGCAGAACTCAACCGTTTGCTGGCAGATACCAACTACGATGTCATTCTCACGCCTGAAGCCAAGTCAATCCCGCTTGCACACATGCTTTCGAAGGTGAGTGGCAAGCCCTACATTGTGCTTCGCAAGGAATATAAACCATACCTTGGTAATGCTCTTTCTGCTGAAACGCTGTCCATAACCACGGGCAAACCACAGACACTTTACCTTGACGAAAAAGACATCGAGTTGATCAAAGGAAAACGGGTGGTTTTATTGGATGATGTCATAAGCACAGGCTCCACGCTTCAGGGTTTGCACCTGATCATGGACAAAGCCGGCGCTACCACCGCACGTGAAGTGGGCATCCTGACCGAGGGTGACCGGGCTGAATGGCGCAATATTCTTTCCCTCGGACATCTGCCGTTATTCTTCGGACCGGATAAGGAATGCTGATCCGGGTTGGGATGGAGGAAGACCCGGGAAATCGCTACACTGCCTGGGCGCTGGATTTTCCAGGCTGCTTTTCTTATGGTACAGATCAGGCAGAAGCCTTGCTTGCTCTGCCCCGTAAGTTGTTGGAATTTGACTATTGGATCAGGCTGCACACTGACCAACCCTGGTTCCAGCTGGATGGGCTGGATATGCATGTCAATGAGACCTACCAGGTCACTCGAGTTGACCTCAAGGGGCAACAATATGAGATCAATGCCTTTTTCCAAGACGACTTGCGTCCCTTAAACGACCAGGAGATCGACCAGGCTCTGCAGGTATTAAGCTGGCAGCAGGATGAACTTCTGGCTGGGATCGAATTCGCAGATCAAGAAACACTCAATCGAGTGCAGTTTGGTCAGCGCTGGAGTATCCT
>CAZDPK010000081.1:0-7425 GCA_964507335.1 uncultured Anaerolineaceae bacterium
CGGGTTTCGATGTCCATGCCGGGGATTTTTGTTTTACGTTCCAGGAATTTGAGCAGTGCGTCCAACGCAAAGACCATCACCAGGTAGACAACCGCGACTGCCAGGTATACGCCAACAAAGTCAAAGGTGGTGGTAGCGGCGCGCTTGCCTTCCGCCATCAGGTCCTGCACTGCAATTAAGAAGACAATGGCGGTGGTCTTCAGCAGCGAAATCGGTTCGTTGGACCAGCTGGGCAGTGCCAGCCGCAGCGCCTGGGGCAAAATCACATGACCAATCGTCTGCCATTTGGAGAGCCCAATTGACCTGCCAGCCTGCATTTGGGCTGAGCCTATAGCGTTGATGGAACCGCGCAGGTATTCCGCCTGGTAGGCGGCGCTGTTGAGCCCCAGTGCCAGGTAGGCTGCCAAGTTTTGCGATAGGGTGATCCCTAATTCAGGCAAGCCATAATAGATAATGAACAATTGCACAAGCAGCGGTGTGCCCCGAAATACTGCAATATACCCCCCTGCCAGTTGCTGCAGCCACTTAGGACCATAACAACGAGCAAGTGCTAAAAGCAGACCCAAAACAAAACCGATTGCCAACCCTACAGCGGTTAATTCCAGCGTTACCCCTGCACCGCGCAGGAAGTTCGAGCCGAAGCGTTGGAAGTAACTCAGCCAGGTCAGCATTACTCGGCGTCCTTTTCTTTCTTACCGTAAAGTTCGGTAATTTTCCACAGGAATTCGCGGGTGCGCGGGAACTTGGGATGGTTGAACATCTCATCCGGCGAGCCTTCTTCCACGATGTAACCTTTTTCCATGAATACGATCCGGTCGGCGACCTCACGGGCAAAACCCATCTCGTGCGTAACAACCATCATGGTCATCCCGTCAAGTGCAAGTTGGCGCATCACTTCCAATACCTCCCCGATCAGCTCTGGGTCCAGCGCAGAGGTGGGCTCGTCGAACAGCATAATACGAGGATCCATCGCCAGCGCCCGGGCGATACCCACGCGCTGCTGCTGCCCGCCCGAAAGCTGCCCAGGGTAATGGTCTGCCCGGTCCGCAAGCCCAACCCGTGCCAACTCGTGCATGGCTTTCTTGGTGGCATCCTCATCCGACATCTTTTTGACCTTGGTCAAGCCCAATTTTACGTTTCCCAAAGCTGTCAGGTGGTTGAAGAGCAAGAAATTCTGGAACACCATGCCAATGTGCTGCCTCACCTGGTCTTCATCTGTGCCTTTGGCAGTGATTTCCATCTCCTCCAGCCAAATTTGACCATCATTAGGGCAAGTGAGCAGGTTGACGCAGCGCAGTAGTGTGCTTTTGCCTGTGCCGCTCGGTCCAATGATCACGATGGTGTCACCTTCGTTGACGGTCAGGTCCAGATTCTGGAAGATAACATTCTCACCGTATGTTTTAGTCAGGTTTTTGATGGTCAGAATGGGTTTTGGCATGGCGAATACTCCACGGGTTATGGGTTGGATGGAATGGCAAGTTTCTTTTCGAGCATGTTCAATAATTTTGTTGTGGCAAATACTAATAAAAAGTAGATCACTGCCGCGCTCAGATATGCCAGCAGGTATCGTTGAGAACTGGCACCGATCAACTGCGCTCGGCGGAGGATCTCGGGAACCCCCAGGGCATACACCAGGGAGGAGTCTTTGATTACGATTGCGGCTTCATTGGACCAGGGTGGGATAGCCAGTCTGACTGCTTGCGGCAAGACTACGTAACGGATTGCCTGCATCCGGCTTAACCCCACAGCCCTGGCTGCCATCAATTGATCACCGCTGACCGAAAGCAGTGCTCCGCGCACGATTTCCATCTGGTAAGCGCTGCTCACCACCCCTAAAGAAAGCGAGCCAGCCAGAAAAGCGGAGAGATTGATGCCTTTGGAAACGGCAAAAAAGAGGATGAACAACAGAACAATGGGTGGGATTCCACGAAAGATCGTGCTATAGAGATTCATTACCCTTGAAGCGGTTTTGCCGCCATAGACATAGATCAGCGCTAAGATTGTTCCAAACAGGAGCCCGGAGGGCAGCGCGATCAGCGTCACACCAACGGTATAGACCGTTCCCGAGGATATGTAGGATAGGAATTGACCGAAGTCCAAAAGCTACTCCATTTTCCAGGGGCTGTTTCTTGGGCAACCCCTGGAAGTATTGATCAATGCAAATTAACGAAGAGCGGTTGTTACTCGCTGAAATACTTTACAGCCAATTGATCGATGAAACCTTCAGTCTGAAGTTCCTTGATGATGCGATCAACTTCAGCTTTCAGTTCCACGTCGCCATTCGGTAAAACGATGTTGATTGGACCGGTTGAAAGCACACCGTTATAGACAATCACCAGATCAGGGTTTTGGGCAACCAAAGCCTGAACTGGCACATAATCACCCATCAGAACATCAATACGACCGTTTGCGAGATCCAGGGCTGCCTGGTCCACGCGTTCATAGCGGGAGAGATTGGCTTCGGGCAGTAAACCGGGGGTGACCAGGTTGTCTGTCAGCCAGCCATCCTGGACGGTGCCGGACTGGACACCGACTTTGTAGTTGGCGGCATCTTCTGGATTGGTGATGGTGCCGGTGAAAGCGCTGGTGACAACGAAGGCGTCTTCAGTGGTGTAGTAAGCTTCGGAGAAGTCAACCGTTTTGTCGCGTTCTTCGTCATAGTTGAAGCAGGAGATGGACATATCCAGTTTACCGCTGGCAACGGCAGCTACCAGGCTGTCGAAAGGCATGTCTACCCATTCGAGCTCAACGTCCATGCGCTTGGCAATTTCCTCCATCAGTTCGATGTCGAACCCGGTTTTGTTGCCGGCTTCATCGATAAACTCGTAAGGGGGATAATCGGCTGAAGTACCAACAACTACCTTTTTGTCTTCCTGGATTTTATCCAGCAGGGATGTCGCTTCAGTAGTACAACCAACAAGCATGGCTGCCACCAGAATCAGGGCGACCACCAACAACAAATACTTTTTCATTATTGCCTCCGTAAAAGGATAGGTTAAGGGATGATTAACACAGATTATAAAGCAGAAATCCCCGGGGCGAGAAAAGTCATCAAAAATATGCTCTATCCCTTTTTTTAATATTGAAATGCGCAAGACCTTCATACGCCGAGTTCTACATTCCTGATCCCGAAATTATCTTTTAGTGATATACTTCTGCAGTTCTCTTGGGAGAACTTTTATTTTGGGTGTACGTTTTGGACGTTCTATAACAGGTTTTTCTGACCTTTTTTGGAAGAGCAGCGCCGTGAGGCAAAGCTCAATATGTAAAAAATACGGAATCATCAAGGCCTCCCCCTGAGTAAAAAAATACATTTTTGTCAACATGCACCCGGCAATTTTTTTGCCGTGAGTTTTGCCTGTAGACTACTTAGAAACTGGAGTTTTGATGACTGTACAATTTGAACATTTTAACCTGCGCCCTGAATTGGTGCAGGCAATCACTGCGCTGGGGTATACCCAACCCACCCCCATCCAGGCAGGGATCATTCCCCTGATGCAAAGCGGTAACGATGTTACCGGTCAAGCTCAGACCGGCACCGGTAAAACCGCTGCCTTTGCGCTGCCGATCCTTGATCGCATTGACCCTGATCAACGTCTTCCCCAGGCCTTAGTGGTTGCCCCTACCCGTGAGCTGGCTCTGCAGGTAACCGAGATGATCCAGACGCTGGGTCAGTTTATGGACGTACGTGTTCTGACTGTTTATGGGGGCACCTCCTATACCCAACAGTTAAATCAACTTCGCCGCGGTGTGCACGTAGTTGTTGGTACGCCCGGGCGCATATTGGACCTGGTCAAACGCGGGCGTCTGGAACTTGGCGAAGTTCGTACAGTCGTTTTGGACGAAGCCGACGAGATGCTTTCGATGGGATTCGTTGAGGATATGGAGGCCATCCTGGCTGTCACGCCTGAGGATCGCCAAACCACCCTTTTCTCTGCCACCCTGCCACCCCGGATCCGCGAATTAGCCAGGAAATACCTGCACAACCCCAAGACAATCTCGATTCAGCCTGAACAAGTTACAGTTGCTGCCACTGAGCAGCGGGTCTATTATGTGAACGAACACGACAAATTGGCTGTCCTGACCCGTTTGTTTGAAATGGAAGAGATCGCCTCTGCCCTCATCTTCACACGCACACGAATTCGTACTGGTGAATTGGTTACAGAACTCAATCAACGCGGTTATCCCTCCGAAGCCCTCTCTGGCGATCTTAGCCAGGATGCCCGGGAACATACCATGGCACGCTTTAGAGCTGGTCAGGTCAAAGTATTGGTGGCAACCGATGTGGCTGCCCGTGGTTTGGATGTTGAGGGCATTACCCATGTCTTCAACTATGACCTGCCTGAAGAAACTGAAACCTTCGTTCATCGCATCGGTCGCACTGGTCGGGCTGGACGGACTGGAATAGCCATTTCACTTGCAAGACCCTCCGAAAGACGCCAGGTGCGCCAGATTGAGCAATTCACCCACCAAGAAATGACGGAAGGAAAGGTTCCTACCACTGAGGATATCCAGGCAAAACGGGTTGACAGCTTGCTTGCCAAGGTCGAAACCTGGCTCAAGCGAGGTCGCTCGAAAGAAGAACGTGCCCTGGCTGAAACCATGGTTGCTATTGGGTATGACCCGATCGACATCGCTGCCGCAGCCCTAAAAGTTGCCCGAGCTGAAGAGAAACAACGCCCCATTCCTGAAATCAGTCCCCTGCCAGAAAAAAGCGTTCGTCCTGAACGACGTCCGCGTTCTGAGAGATCTGAACGTACTGGTCGTGATCAATCTCGTGGTCGGAATCAGCGTGACAATACTGGTCATGGCAAACCCCGTGCCAGTATCCGCGGAAAACAAAGCGATGAAGAAGGCATGGTCCGATTGGAAATGGGACTTGGCAAGGTCGACGGCTTGCGCCCCTCGGACGTGGTCGCCTCGATCGCCAGTACCGCCGGCATCCCGGGCTCAGCTCTGGGTAGGATTTATATCCAAAACCACCGCACCACGGTTGATGTTTCAGATCAATTCATTGACAAAATCGTATCAGCCAACAATAAATTTCAGGTTCGTGGTCAGTCATTCACACTAACCAAGGGATAGACTTCTATAAGTTTTTTGAATAAGCCAGGGTAAGTGCCCTGGCTTATTTTTCTTCTTTTGCCTGGTTGACCTTTGCTTCTGCTTTTTCGATTTGCTGTTTGTCCTTTTCTGTCAGTTTAAATTTGAAAACCACCGGGATGATCGCCAACAGCGATGCCCAGGCTGTGATCCAAAATGGCGTGGTAGGTGAAAAGGTCGAATAAAGTTTTGCGCCAATAGCAGGGGCTGGCAAGGAGAAAAGTCCTAACCCGGAATGTATCAAGCCAAATCCCGTTCCACGCAGCTTTTGCGGTAACAACTTACTTAATAATGACTGATATGCCGGGCTCATCAGACTAAAACCTATACCGATGATGAAGAAACTGACCGAATAGACAAGGAAGGTCTCTGCCTTAACAAAGATAAACAGGGCAGCTGATTGCAGGGCAAAACCCAACGCAATCGCCAGCCGCTCTCCACGCTTGTCTGCCAGGTGACCGGCAGGGTAAGAAGTGATCATCATCGCAATTCCCAAAATAGAGCTTAACCAGCCGATTTTCTGAGCGGTCATGTTACCAATTCCCTCGAGATAGACCGGAATCAAATTACCCGAAAGTGAAAAGGAGATGTCCCGGATCCCGTCGGTGACCACGATCCAGGTCATCAGACCGCCGGCAACCACCAGCCCAAAAATCGCGGACAGGTTGACTTTCAATTCTCCCAGGTCGAGTCGTGCTTTTTTACCTTCTTCCTGACCCGGATGCCGGGCTTTACTCGCCATTCTCACCCTGAGGACTGTTGCGATTGTGTAAATTGAGGCAGCGGCCATCAACATGATCTTGAATCCATATCGATCAACCAGATAACCGCCAAAAGGTGGACCAACAATGGATACAATGGTGTAAAAAGTATCCACCAGACCATAAACCTTTGCGCGATTATTCTCCTGGGACTCCTCAGCGATAAATGCACCAAAACTGGGACCAACCAGTGAGCGAGTGATCGCGTTCAACCCTTCCCCCAGGAAAACCCAGCCCCAGGTCGGTGAGAGTATTAGAGCGACATAGGACACCACACCCAAAACGCTCCCAGCAGCAATACTTTTCAAGCGACCGAGACTGTCAGAGATCCAACCGCCCAGAATTTGCAGTGCCAGGGGGATAATTTGGGAGATCGTGAAAAAGAGACCAATTTGAGCAACATTTGCGCCCAACGATTTTAGATAGAGCGGAAGAAACCCGCCATACATTGCCCCAGCTACATTTGCCAGGATCATCGTTACTAAAAACAAACGCAGAACTGGTGTGAGCAGGGGCGTTCTTGAAGTGGTTGGTTCGGTTGAGTTCATGAAGTGAATTTTACATTGTGACACTGGATTTATGTGCTTTAACCACATACTCTGTTTGACATCGACAACCAGCTCTGCTATTCTAAACACATACGTTATTGAAACGAGTAACAAATTTGATTAACCATTGGATTAGTTTACTAACCTGATTTATTACGATTAAGGAGAAAAAATGAGAACAATAGTAACCCCTTTCTTTACCTTACGACCCTACGAACGCGGAATCCAGGAAACGCTGGGAAAATATACCCGCTTTGTGCTTCCGGGTTTGGGTATGCAGTGGCCTTTTGCGCAGTTGGTGCGCGTTCGTGATATCCGCGAGCATACCATGGACATTATGCCCCAATCCGTTATCACCAAAGACAATGTTGAAATTTCAGTTGATGGTGTCATGTGGGTGCGCCCAGCTGCAGATGAAGAGGCGATCAAACGCACTTTTTACAATATTGATGATTGGAAGCGGGCTGTTATCCAATTGGCGATGACCAACTTGCGCCAGGAGTTTGGCGACCTAACCCTGGATGAGAGCCTGGTTGCCAGAGAAAAAATAGCTACCAATCTCAAAGGTATTTTGGGCTCCTTTGCAGTGGAATGGGGACTGACTGTAAGTAAGGTGGAAATTCGCCTTATCGATCCGCCTGAAGATATCAAAAAGGCAATGCACAAGCAGAAAACCGCTGAACAAGAGCGGCGTTCAATGCGGTTGCTGGCAACCGGTGAGTTTGAAGCAGCCGAGCAGCAAAAACTGGCTTCAATCCAACGCGCTGAAGGCGAACGTGAGGCAGCCATCAAGGTTGCTGAAGGGCGGGCAGAGGCGATCAGGCTGGTCAATGAGTCGGCTGAGAAGTACTTTGTCGGCAATGCCCAGGCATTAAAGCAAATCGAGATGGTGGAAATTGCGATGAAGGATAACGCAAAGGTGATCCTGACCGATAAGGGCATCACACCCACGCTGCTGTTGGGTGAATTACCAATGACCGACAAGAAACGTTAAGATCGCATCCAGCGTTTTT
>CAZDPK010000082.1:0-7118 GCA_964507335.1 uncultured Anaerolineaceae bacterium
TTGCCCCAGTTGAGCTTGAAGAGCAGAGTCGAAGTGAGTACCAGAATCAAGACCTGGGCAAAACCACGCAGGAAGATCCCCATAGACTTACCAAAAATGATCTGGTAGGCTTGCGTGGGGCTGACCAGATTGCGCTGCAGGGTATATTTCCTGCGTTCAATCAAAAAGGAAACCCCACCGGCTGTCACGTTATACATCAAAAACATCAATGCCATGCCCGGGGCGATCATTGCGAGGTAGGAGACGTTCTTACTCTCAATTGTGGTAATGTTGCTCACGATCTCGTAATTGTTCTGGGAACTGCTGCCAGTTTCCATTTCTGGTGAAATGCTTGCCAGCAGCGTTGGTAACTGCTCCGGATTGAGCAGTCCTTCTGTAAGCATTTTGCTGATGGCTACAGAGTAACTGGCTCGAGAAGATTCCAGTTCACTGATGAACGTCTCAATTATGGTTCGTACCACACCGATTGAGTATATCGATTCGCCATTAGTATACAGCTGCAGTTGAACGAAATCCTCAGAGGGGGACTCACCAGTCTGGGGGATGATGCTGGTGGAAAAACCTGTGGGAATTAGAAGAGCAGCAACCGCTTCACGCTCGTCTACCAAGCTGCGCGCAACCTCAAAATCGTCTTCCAACTTCGGATCGATCAAGGATTCCAAGTCTTCTGATTGAAAAACTTCCACCAATGCATTGCCAAGCTGAGCTTTATCGGCATTGGTGATCACCAAGGGGATATTTGAAAGACCATTGTCACCTGAACTGAACGCGCCGGTGATTGCTGCCATACCCAGGGTCAATAAAAAAGGCGCAAGCAGATAAAAAACCAAAGCCCATGGGTCGCGGGCGATCAGCAAAAGGTCTTTTCGTGCGATTTGCCAAATCTTGCCCATGATCTCAGTCCCTCAAGGCGCGACCGGTCAGATGGAGAAAGACGGTCTCGAGGTTAGGTTCGATGATCTCGATCGACTTGATGTGCGCACCAGCCAAATTGGCTTGGTTGATGATTGGCGCGAGGCTGCTTTCGGCGTCATTGGTGATCAGGGTGAAACCGCTTTCATCCAGAATTATGCGAGTGATCTCGTCAAAACCCTGCAATTTGGCAGCTATAGCGGGCAAGTCATCCATTGCGTCTGTCAGTATACGGATCGAATCGGTCTCCCCCACCTGTTGGGTCAGTTCCTCCTGGGTTCCAACTGCAATCAGTTTGCCGTGATCGATAATTCCCACCCGATCCGACAGTTCCTGAGCTTCTTCCATGTAGTGCGTGGTGTATAGTATCGCCATGCCCTGTTGGTTGAGTTCTTTCACCATATCCAGGATCATGCGCCTGGATTGTGGGTCGATCCCCACTGTTGGTTCGTCCATAAAGAGCAGTTTGGGCTTGTGAAGCAACCCTGCAGCGATATTAACACGTCGTTTCATTCCACCGGAATAGGTTTTAACGCGGTCTTTGGCACGATCGGACAAACCAATTTGCTCTAAAACTACTTCCACACGCTGGTCCAGCTCGCGACCTTTCAGGTCATAAAGCTTTCCCCAGTACTGAAGGTTTTCGAGTGCGGTTAGGTCGTCGTACAAAGCTATTTCCTGGGGAACAATGCCGATGTACTTACGAACCTGCATGTTGTCATGATTGATTGAGAAGCCGTTGATCTGAGCATCTCCGCTGGTCGGAGCCAGCAGCGTGGAGAGCATTGAGATGGTGGTGGTCTTGCCTGCGCCGTTTGGTCCAAGCAGGCTGAAGATCTCACCTTCCTGAATCGTAAAGGAGACATCATCAACTGCAGTGATGTCTCCAAATTTCCGTACGAGGTTGTTGGCTTGTAATATTAATGACATTAATTCTTCTCCGCTTTGTATATTTACAACCAGTTTATTGAGGCAAATTCAAAAATTTACTACCAAGAGTAATTTTATCGGAAAAGATTACAGTGCGTTAATTTGAAACGAATGGATCTGCTTCGCTGAAAACAATGTCGAAACAATTAAAAAAAAGCCATGGATTACTCATTTCGATAGAGGGCTTCGTTGAGCATATCCGATATGGCGTAATAATTCGGCATCAAAACCCAGGCACCTTCGTACGTTATCCAGTTGGTCACCATTTCGTTGCTCACCGAAAACCGCCGGATGTTTTCCGAGTTCATTAATGGCTTTGCCATCGGAAGAAGCGAAAGGACCTCAGTTAAGGGCAGGTCTGTGTCCACGTATTCACGATAGAGTCCATACAACTCGGGCACTTTCACGAGCATGTTGAGGTTGACAGCTTTTTTGAAAATTGCCATGACCACTTCTTGAGCCCGACGATTGCGGTCAAAATCAGAAGTCGTCAATCGAGAGCGCGAATACCAGAGCGCGGTACCGCCGTCCATGTGCATTTCTCCTGGCTCGATCACACACCATCCGCTTGGGTCAATTTGGCAGCTATCCTGCAGTTCTTCACTGACTGTCACGTCGATGCCGCCAATGCTGTTGACCACATCCTTAAAGCCGTTATAGTTGACCATCATGTAATAATCCGGGCGGAAGCCAAAATTTACCTGAAACGTCTCTTGTAGTAGAGGGAATCCTCCCAGCTGCCAAACGGTGTTGATGCGGTTGGACCAATAGCCCGGGATTGTAATGTAAAGGTCGCGCGGAAACGAGATTAGCGAAGCAGTTTGATGCTTTGGGTTGATGGAGAGCAGCATGATCACATCGGTGCGAAAATTATTTGCGCCAAAGTCATCTGCGCCGAGCATCAAAATGTTGACCTGGTTTTCAGGCAGTTCGCCTTCTGGAATCACCGGCACTGGTGTGGGAGTAAACATGGGCTGGGGAATGAGTTCGATACTGCCATCTTCAAGGATATTGGCGAACGAATTGGGTTGGAAAGGTGTGGCGGTGCGTTCCATCCCACTTAGACTGATATACCAGGGCGCACTTTCAGAATGTGCCATGGCAGTTATTACGACACTACCCAGGATTACTCCAATGAAAGACAAACATAGAACGAAAATGACTGTTAGCGTGAGAGATTGGTGTTTGTTGAATCGCATTTGTTTCAGCCTTTGCTTTCTTCGGCTTGATTAGGCATGTCGTCCTGGTTTGTCAGTTTGTGCAATAAGAGACTAGCTTGTTCGATGGTGGTTTTCAGCTGGGCAGTTTGCTCAGAGTTGCGGGATATTATCTCTTCAAGTTGCTCTTTTTGGTATCGTAATGAGTTGACTTCAGCAACGTTCTCTGCGTTTTCTTCTATGGTCTGCTGGAGCATGACCAGTTCGTTCTCGAGCTCTTTTTGACGCTCAATCCACAAGTTCACTTCTTCTGTCCAGGCAGCTTGTGTTTGTTGTAGGTCGTTGGATAAACCCTGCAGATCAGCCTGACTTTCCGCATAATCTGTCATCAGCTGGTTCACAACCGCCTCTTTTTGAAGCACTTCGGCCTGTAAATCGCTAATTTGGCGGGCTTCCTGCTCGAGTCGACCAGCTTTTTCAAGAACCTTAGCGAGGTTATCATGCAATCGATCCAAACGTTGGCGGTCTTCCAGCCCCCACTCCTTATTCGTATATGGGCTCAGCCCCAAAAAGGCCCACCTGGGCTGGTTGGGAATAGCTCTGAGGGGGTAAAGGAAGAGATTACCAATCTGATTGTAGCCACAGGCTCGCATCAGGTACTGTTTTTCAACGGTGAGCTCCGATGCCCGGTTTGAAAGTAATGGTTCGCTCCCCGAAAGTTTCTCGAAAAATACGGGCATTTGGTCTGTCTCTAAATCAATTCTCTCGACATGGTCTTCCCGGATCAGGTCATAGGTATTTTTGAGAACTGCCTGGCTGCTGCCTTGTTCGAACTGAACCAAACCCAGCAAGTCAGCCATCAAGTACAGGCTCAGGCTGTGGGTTAGCGCTTTTTCTAATTGATTTTGACTTGGCTGCAGGCTGACTTCCAGGAAGGCGTCCGCAATATTTGCTCTCAATTGACCATCCTGTTCCAGCAATGGTTGAGATAGATCAGAAACAGTTGCGGTGTCGAGGACTTTCTGCGAGGCGAGGCTGATAAGAAGCGGATAATAGATCAACTGGCTCAGCATAACGGTTGCCGGCAGGTTACCAGCAGAGGGCAGCAGCAGGTAAAGGATGAAGCCGACTGCGGCAATAGTCAGGATCAGAACGGCTTCCACCTCCTGGCTGTGGTAATGTGCGAGGTAAACAATGGCGCTTACCAAAATCAAAACCAGGTTGAAACCAACCAGGGCATAATCAATCCAACTATGATTCAATTCCCGGATTACGGCATTCGGCAGCCACCACAGGCTGAAGACCAGCCCCACAAGCAGAATGATAACTGTCAAGGCGATGGGAAACCAATGGGATATTGCTTCTTCACGGCTCTTGAAGAGTGACCATATCAACCAAATGAGGCAAATCAGGTTGAACACCCGATGCGCAAGAGGGAAAAGAGCGTTGACCAGTTGGAAACCTTGATAGGCAAGCAGATTCAGCGTTAATAAAACCAGTTGGCTAAAAAAAATGATGATCAGGGCAGTTTGCAGAGAGGTTTTATTTGGCTTGTTTGAACGGGATACTGCCAGCAGAGCAAGACCGCAGGAAACCAGCAACAGCGCATAATATAAAAGCGCGTAGGGAAACACCGTTAAAACCGGGTCTAACTCGAGTATGTTGATCATTGGCTCGCAATTCCTGCCTGAAAGTGTGCAAGAATTGTACCCCTTTAGAACGAGGAACAAAAATATTATTTCAATAAATCCGGTATAATTCACGCGCTTAAAAAAACTATGGAATCGTTGGAATTATGTTTGAAAACTTACACCCTTTAGTGAACATCCTTTTACTCAGCCTGATGGCAAGCCTCGGGACGGGTCTTGGCGGTCTGATCGCTGTAATTCGTAAACCCGGTCGAAGATCGTATGGATTCTTGATGGGGATTACTGCCGGGGTTATGATCTGCCTGGCTTTTCTCGAATTAGTTCAGAAATCCATTGAGATGTCCAATTGGGTGACTGCAACAATCGGCTTCGGAGTAGGTGCCGTTTTCATGCTTATCCTGGATAATTTTGCTCCCCATATTCGCTTTGGCGAGCGGGAAATCAGGCAAGAACAACCCCCCCTTGAAGACTGTAATGGTGATGGGGGAAATGGTGGAAAACGGCGGCAACGGCGGAGAAAATTCCTTAACAAAGCAGGGCACGAGGTCGACCACTCACTGGTCAATACCGGATTGCTGCTTGCAATTGGGATCACGATTCATAATTTGCCAGAAGGAATCGCCGTGGGTGCCGGATACCTGCATAATCCTCAGTTTGGTCTGTTTATCGCTGTAGCTATCCTGTTGCATAACATCCCGGAAGGGATTGCGACCGCTCTTCCGCTTTGCAAAGCCGGAATCTGCAAGCGGGATGCATTAAAGGTGGCATTCTTGTCAGGCTTGGCGGAACCTGTGGGTGCTTTGGTGGCAAGCTTGTTTCTGGTGCGCTTTACCGCTCTCCTCCCGGGAGCACTGGCATTTGCTGGGGGAGTAATGGTTTTCATCACTTTGGATGAACTTATCCCTACAGCTCGCAAGTATGGAAACGAAAATTACACCGCACTGGGCATTATTGCCGGCTCTATGTTTGTGTTCATTTTAACCGGGATCTTTGGCGTATAAAATTAATGCTTGAAGAGTATTTATTAACACAACTATTCTTCCAACCACTGTATAATAACCTTAACTAATTCATACCACCAGGTCAGCTTAGGTCTGACAACGATGGGGTTTTGAATCCGAATTACCTGGAAAATTTAATAGAGGCAGCTGATGGAAAATTGCGTTGTAATTTATAAGTCAAAAACCGGTTTTACGGAAAAGTACGCCAATTGGATTGCCGAAGAGTTGAATTGTGACGTCTATCCATTGGAAAATGTGAACCTCGTTAATCTTTCGGAATATGATTTGATCATATTTGGAAGTGGCGTTCGCGCTGGAAAAATGGCTGGAATCAAGTTCATCGATAAATCCCGAATTAATTTTCCGAATAAGAAACTGGTCATCTTCGCAACCGGAGCAACCCCGCCGTATGAATCTGAAGCCATAGAAAGAGTCCGGACGATGAACGTGCCCAAAAATTCCGGCATTCCCTTTTTCTATTTTCAGAGCGGATTTAACTATGAAAGGATGAAAGGTCTTGATAAATTGCTCATGACCATGGTAAAGGGCATAATGGGGAGGATGAAGGACAAGGATGGAACTCAGAACGAGATGGTTGCTGCCATGAAGAATTCCTACGATCATTCGTCGCGCGCGTCAATTGAACCTTTGGTCAGTTTTATAAAAACGCTTTGAGAAGTGATCGCCAAAGAAATCGAACAGCTCAATAAAAGATTGGCAAATCAACAGTAACCTGGCAAATCCGCTTTTCATTTTTTTTATGCTATTTCAACTAACTCGATGATTCTGCTGAAATTTGGACCTTTAAAAAGGCGGCTGGGAATCTTTAGCAGCGTCCATTTTTTCTCAAGAATACTAATTAATTGCACTGTGTTTATGGATTAAATGATGTAATCCAGTCAAATATTTCCAAATTGGTGTATCATTATCCTAGTATTCAGTCAAAACATTTTCAACCAATTTATAAGGAGTAGAAATGAAAAAGTTTTTTATTGTCCCCCTAATTCTCATCATTGCCTTGTTGGCAGTTGCTGGTTGCCAGCCTGCCGAAGCTGAACTTGGCACTGAAGAGAACCCAATCAAATGGGTATTTGTTCCTTCCGGTGAAATGGAATCCGTCTCGGCAGGTGCTGAAGCTGTTGCCGATATGATTTTCGCAGAGACCGGACTTGTTGTTGAAACCTTTGTTGCCACAGATTACACTGCGGCTATCGAGGCTGAATGTTCCGGACAGGCACATATGGGCTCTCTGGCAACCTTTGCCGCCATTACTGCAGCCGATCGCGATTGCGCATACCCCGCCCTTGTAGCCACTCGTTACGGAAGCCCGACATATACAGGGCAAATCATCGCCAATGTTGATAGCGGTATTCAATCGGTGGCAGATCTGGCAGGCAAGACCTTCTGTGCAACTGATGAAACCAGCACCAGTGGTTGGATCATCCCCAGCATCATGATGCGCGCAGCCG
>CAZDPK010000083.1:0-7067 GCA_964507335.1 uncultured Anaerolineaceae bacterium
CAGGTTGAGGTTCCCGCCATTTTGGTCTTCTTGAACAAGACTGATCAGATGGACGACCCCGAACTGCTCGAGCTGGTTGAAATGGAAGTCCGCGAACTGCTGACTAAAAACGGTTTCCCCGGCGACGATATTCCGATCATCCGCGGCTCTGCCAAGGTTGCTCTCGACAGCGCCTCCACGGATCCCAACTCTCCGGAATACAAACCGATCGCTGATTTGATGGACGCTGTTGACAACTTCTTTGAGGAACCTGTTCGTGATTTCGAAAAAGATTTCATGATGCCCATCGAAGACGTCTTTTCGATCAAAGGTCGCGGTACTGTTGTGACCGGTCGTATCGAGCGCGGTACCTTGAAACTGAATGATCCCGTTGAAATCGTTGGTCTGATGGACAAACCCCTGCCCACTGTTGCAACCGGTATCGAAATGTTCCACAAGCAACTCGATCAGGGTCAGGCTGGTGACAATGCTGGTATTCTGCTGCGCGGTATCGATCGCGAACAGGTGGAACGCGGTATGGTTCTTGCTAAACCCAAATCCATCACCCCCCACACCGAGTTCGAATGCAGCGTTTATATCCTCAAGCGAGAAGAGGGCGGACGTCACAGTGCATTTTTCACCGGCTATCGCCCGCAGTTCTACATCCACACCACCGACGTTACTGGTGATGTGACCCTGCCCGAAGGCGTTGAAATGGTTTTGCCCGGTGACAATGTCAACGGTTTGAAAGTCAAACTGATCCAAAAAGTCGCTATCGAAGACGGTTCTGAATTCGCTATCCGCGAAGGTGGGCTGACTGTCGGTGCCGGCAGGATCACGAAGATTATTGCATAGTTGAGTAGAATTTCAGGAAGGAATCATGGCTGCCTGAATAAGGCAGCCATGTTAGACTAAAATGGCGTCAAAGAAAAAAGATATCAGACCAGTCATTCACTTGGCTTGCACCGAATGTAAAGAACGCAATTACACCACGGTAAAAAACCGCCGTAATGACCCAGGTCGCATTGAAATGATGAAATATTGCCCGCGCTGTCGTGTACACAAGCTGCATCGTGAGGTAAAGTAAGCTTCCTGCGAAGGAAGCGCTTAGGTCAGTAGCTCAATTGGCAGAGCACCGCTCTCCAAAAGCGGGGGTTGTGGGTTCAATTCCTACCTGACCTGTTGAAAAACTCAACGCCGTAAATTCTACGGCGTTGTAACGTCAACCAGGAGTGAAGTATGGCACTGAAAGAGAAAAAACCGAATCTGATCCAGAAAACCAAGAACTGGTGGCGCCAGACCATTGGCGAACTGCGAAAGGTGACCTGGCCTACCAGAGAAGACGCTCTGGCATTGACCCGGATTGTTTTAATTGTGACGGTGATCATGTCGGCTATTCTTGGCATATTGGACTTTATCTTCTCCCGCCTGGTTGGTTTATTGGTTGGATAGGATATAGAAACGAGACCAGATCATGACTGATCTTTTTGAAAACAACCTGCCAGAAGCAGAAGAAAACGAACCGGTGGATAGTAATCAAACCGGCGATGTTTCTGCGAGTTCTGGCTCAGTAGATGAAAGCAAATCTGACGATAATCGTCAATGGTTTGTTATCCACTGCTACTCGGGTTACGAAAACAAAGTGCGCAAGAACCTGGAACAGCGCATCGAAACCATGGCGATGAAAGACAAAATCTTTGATGTGGTCATCCCCACTCAAGAAGAAATTGAAGTTCGTGATGGTAAGCGCCGCACAGTGGAACGCCATGTTTTCCCTGGTTATGTTTTGGTAAATATGATCCTGGAAGAAGATTCATGGTTCGTGGTTAGAAACACCCCTGGTGTGACCGGCTTCGTGGGTATGGGCGACGAACCAACGCCGCTGCGCCCGGAAGAAGTTGCCAGCATTTTGCGTCGTATGGAAAACGAAGCCCCGACTTATAAGGTCACCTACAAATCTGGTGACCGCGTACGAATTGTGGATGGTCCTTTCAATGACTTCCGCGGTATCGTCGATGAGATTTATATGGAACGCTCAAAGATTCGCGTCATGGTGAATTTCTTTGGGCGTGAAACTCCTGTGGAACTCGATTTTCTACAGGTGGAAAAAGCGTAAACCGGAGCGATCCGGAAATTTGTGGGAGGGTTTTAACAACCCGTTAGCACCACCAAGGAGATTTATCTGTGGCAAAGAAAGTAAAAGCAATCGTAAAACTGCAAATTCAGGCCGGTAAGGCGAACCCCGCCCCCCCAATTGGTCCGGCATTGGCCCCTCATGGTGTCAATATCATGGCTTTCTGCAAGGATTACAATGCCCGCACATCCAGCCGGATGGGCGAGATTATTCCTGCCGAAATCACGATATTTCAGGATGGTTCTTTCAAATTTGATCTAAAATCATCGCCCGCGGCTGTTTTGTTAAAGAAAGCTGCTGGCATAACGAAAGCCTCAGCTAACCCCAAGACCGAAAAAGTTGGACAGGTTACACGGGCTCAATTGAAAGAAATCGCTGAGATTAAGTTCAAAGATATGAACGCCAATGATATTGAAGCCGCTATGCGCCAGCTGGAAGGTACAGCGCGCAACATGGGCCTAAAAGTCGTCGAAAAGTAAACTGGAAACTAGTAAAGTGGGAGGGTTGAGACGCCCGTCGGAACCACAAAGGAGTCTTAATGTCTAAACAAGGAAAGAATTTTGTAAACGCCAGCAAGAAAGTCGAAGCTGACAAAAATTACAACCCTCGCGAAGCGCTGGAATTGGTCAAAGAAATGGCCTTTGCCAAATTTGATGAAACAGTAGAGATCCACATCCGTACGAGTTTGGATCCCCGCCAGGCTGACCAGCAGATTCGCGACGTCTGTGTTTTGCCCAAGGGTTTGGGTAAGACCGTCCGCGTCCTGGTGTTTGCGCAGGGTGAAGCTGCAAACGCAGCCCGCGCAGCCGGAGCTGATTTTGTGGCTGAGACCGATGATGATATGGCCCGCATCCAGGGTGGATACACTGATTTCGATGTTGCTGTCGGTACCATGGATATGATGGGTAAGGTCGGTCGTTTGGGTCGTGTTTTGGGTCCGCGCAACTTGATGCCGAACCCCAAAGCCGGTACTGTTGTGCAGCCTGGTGATATCGCTCAGGCAATCGAAGCTGCCAAAGCTGGTCGGGTTGAATTCCGCCTTGATAAGAGCGCCAACATTCATGTTCCGCTTGGCAAGGTCTCTTTCACTGCCGAAGCACTCTATGAAAACATGGCTGCGCTGACAACTGCTGTCCGCAAAGCCCGCCCAACAGGTGCCAAGGGCTCTTTCATCAAGAAAGTCACCATTGCCTCAACCATGGGTCCTGGCGTGAAAGTTGATGTCAATTCGGCTATGAACATGGAGACTGAGGCTGTCTAAGTTACCAAAAATAAGGCTTCTCATCCTTCATTATGTAACACAAATAAAGCATCGATAATCACATCGATGCTTTATTTGTGCAAGGTAGATACATGTGAGACGATAGGGCTTTACAAAAAAGCGCATTGAGGTCATCCTTAGGATGATTAAACTAAAAAAGGAGGAACCCCAATGCGGCAGATTTACCTACAAAAGAGTTTTACCAGCTAACAAAGAAAAACATACCCCCACCAGGCAAAGAAGCCAAACATCGACAAAAGCAGATTCAAGCCCAGAGAGCATTGCATGCAACAGGACTGAGCCAGCGAAGCGATCGACATATCACGGGCGACTCCGTATTGCCGACGGGCACGCATGAAGGCTGATGTTTTGAAGGGCTTTAAAGTGCGGCCTCGCAGGCCGAAGTGGGTACGCAAGCGTCAGTGGAGTGAAGAATTGATTTAGGGAGTTCGATCCTTGCGCTGTTTATACCCCGTATGGGGGAATGAGAAGATCAAGGTCTTTCTGGAAGCAGATGAGTTGGACTAATCTGTTTCCACTGTTGGCAGGGTGATTGGCTGGCTGATAGGGCAAGCTACCATCCTTGAGAGTTTATACAAGAGGCGATGGGAGCCAAAAGGAGACACAAACGCCCCTTTGCCAGTCGGAAACCCAAAACCTATGGCTTAACGGAACCGGGCGATATCGTTCAGATAGATACACTGGATATTCACCCATTCCCTGAAGTTTTTCCCATGCCATTCCCAGACAAACCACCAGGAATTGCCCTGAAGACACCATCTTGCATTGGACAATCTGACCCCCCAGAATAGCGAAAGCTATCTCCCGGATGCAATCCAATAGTCTCGAATGTATTGAACCCATTCAAGCACTTGTAAAAATTATTATATTATGTTATTATTTAAATATATTATAACAACGAACTATTAACAACATCCTCCTCGCCAACCCCCTTGCTGTTGTTGGATTTTGATTAACTCATCAAACGTAGATTAACCACAGGGTCCTTAGTCAAGAATAAAAGTAAAAAAAGCTATTGCATTCCAGAGTATCCATTGTGACGAATTGTCGATCGTTCTCGAAACCAACTAATAGGAAGAAAAGGACATAACAATGAACAAACGAAACTCACTAATTATTAGATTGTTCGTAGTGGTTGGACTGTTAATTACTACTCTTGGGTTGTCAACAAATGTTCAAAGCCAAAATATATGGAATTTTGATTTGACGTTTAAAATTCTTCAACAATACGCTGATGCATTATCGGGAAAAATACCAGTACAGGATGGACCTTGGTCAGAAACCATCTCGTCTCTGTTATTGGAGCGTCGAGATTTTTACTCTGAGTATTTTAACCTTGGATTACATTCTACACTAACAAATCTAAATGTTGAATTTGATCGAGCTACCATTACAAAATTAGGGAAGCACAGAATTCAAGTTATCGAAAGTGTAACATTGACCGGTGTACCTCTATTGAAAGTAGCTGAGGATTATCCAATATATCAGGCTACTTTGTTGGCATCGACCAAGATGGCAGATGCCGGGAAAGCGAAATATCTTGCATCAAATGCTTGGGAAATATTGAGAGCTGTCGAAGAGTCAATACTTCAAGGCGAATACAAATTCATCATTATAAACACCCATACTTTTGAATTTGACTTGCGTAACGAGCGGATTATCAGTGAAGAATTCTCTAGTCGAGCAATAGACGATAAAGGAACTGACACCGTAGTTTGGGAGGAAGGCAGGAATGTGAGAATTCCTCCTGACTATACCAATATGCCAGACTATTTAATATATCGTTCAAGTATAGAAGAACTTTCAAGACAGATTCTCGATAGTGTCGCTAACGTAGACCCGACCAATAGTAGAATAGGCGTTAGCAATCAGATTCAATATTCGGGGTCAAATGCCGCAGCATATATGAGGACATGGGTTAGGGTTACAGGAATACTATGCAATGGCGCTTACTACCAAGACCGAGCTGCTTATAACCCAACGTATGAGGGCTGTCCGGATTGTTATTGTAATGATTGCGCTAATTATGTGTCGCAAGGATTAACTTATGGAGGCCTCGGTACTACATCAACATGGGAGCCATATACTGATGCTTGGCGGAATGTGTCTCTTTTAGAAGGGAAAATACTAGGTCTCGGTTACGGGAACTATCGTTCTTGTTCCACAATTGGGTTAGGCGACTTAGGGTTTATCCCTAATCAACATGTCGTAATGGTTACAGCGCTAAATCCGATGAGGTATAGCGGACATACAAACGATAGACTTAATTATCCTTGGTCAACTCAATTTACAAGGTGTATTGATACTTATTGATTTTCCTGGTTTCTTAAAGACTCACATCAAAAATGGTGAAAAAGATGATTAGCAAACCAATAAAATTTTGTCTGCTAGTGTTAGGTTTATCTGTGTCGTTTATTCTTGTTGCATGTTCGATACAAAGCCCTGTGGAGCCGACACAAGAACAAACACTGAGTAGCGAGACTGCTCCCAATTCATGCGAGCCAGCAGTTGTTTTTATCCAGGATTATAGAACAAACAAAGCCGTCCTGGTTGCAAAGCCGCTTAATGGCGAAAATCCATACGCTGAAATACCTGTTGATTCGAAGGCAAAACTACTTTCTGCTATTCGCATCGATCAGGAAGCAAACCTCTATTTCGCCTACCGCTCAGGGGATAATTTCTTTGTAAAACTCTTACCCACCGGGGAAGTAGAACGGGTCGCGTTGCCCAGACTTCTGAGTCCTCAATCCGTTTGGCTGGGCAATACATTAGTGTTTGATTCCAATGGAAATGACCGGCTTGTTATTGTGAATAGCGATATGCAAATTGATTCGGCTCCAGCTTTATCAATGGGAAATGATGGCAATGCCGAATTCGGGGTGCTTGGATTGAGTGGCGGCAAAAATCCAATGGTTCTTTGGGCAGCGACAAACCCTGTTCGAAGGGATGGGGATTTATATGCCCTGTACCGGACATTGGATCTCACAAGCAAACAGATTGAAGAAAAATTGTTGCCTATTCCCAATGCGAAAACAGATTATTTGTCTGAAACAGAAAACCTTAACGATAGGATTCATACTATTGTTTACGCCGTCGAACCGGAGAATGGTTACACCTTACTGTGTTACGGCAAAGAATCTGATGAATCCGATTATAGAGGTACCTACTTGGAATTGTACGACAGTGCTCATACCGAACCTATTATGACTGAGCAAGATTGCTGTTCGAATAATATCTTCCGTTTTGCTGGAGGATATTTTCTTACAGACCGTTATTACGAAGGTTGTTCCTATAATTGGATTCGCAGCCTGCAAGATGGAAGCAAAGTAATTGCGTTGGAGAAGCTCGATAATGACGATGACTTGGTTTGGAATCATGTGGTGTCAAATGGAAATAGCTTCATTTACATAAATAATAAAAAAGCATACTTTATTGATCAACAAGGGGCAATAACTCGTGAATATCCTACTGATTTTGAGGGATTCCCCAATTGTTGGGGCAGTGAGGAATGTTTCGGGTTTAGCTTTCCGTTCTTCCCCGAAAGTGAGACAAGTCGACCAACAAGGTAAGAATTGACTTGACTGGCGACAAATTGTGATATACTTGACGGTCTGAACAACAGAATAGTGCAAACTGCACGCTCTGCTTAAGAAAGCTGGTGCCGTTAATGGC
>CAZDPK010000084.1:0-6924 GCA_964507335.1 uncultured Anaerolineaceae bacterium
CAAAATAGCCACTTGCCTTGATTAGTAAGTTTTCATCTTTAGACAGGCTTAAACCACTCAGCTGCCAGCCCCCTGGAATGCGCTCCCCAACGCCCAGCGGTGTAAAGGTAATCCCGTCGGTGGAAATTTCGAAATTTGTGTGTACTAACTCCGGACCAGAACCGCTGCGCAGCCACTCAATTGTCGTACCGCCTTCGTCAACGCTAAAGGATTGAAGGGCTGCTTCGCTGGCAGCAACACGACCAAATGTCTGCCGGGACACCCCACCCAGAGATGAGAAAAAACCACCAGCCAGGATTTTCCCATCTGATTGTTGCGCGACGGCATAGACGTTATCATCCGCTCCGCCATTGAAGGCATAATCCAGAACGCCTTCTGGGGTCAGCCTTCCAATCTTGTTGCAGGCTTCGCCTGCCAGGGTCGTAAACTGCCCACCGACCAGGATCTTGCCATCTGTCTGAAGAGCGAGTGTATAGACATCCCAATCTGTTGTCGCCAGGAAGTCGCCATCAATGGTTCCATCCGCGTTCAGTCTTCCGAGATGATTGCGAGACGTACCAGATAATGAAGTGAACTGACCCCCAGCCAGGATTTTCCCATCGGGTTGAACCACAAGGCTGTATACCATCGCGTTTGCCCCGGAGGTGATAAAGGTCGTATCCAGGGCTCCGTCCGCATTTAGCCTGGCAATCCTGCTCCGGCTAATTCCACCAACAGTTATGAAGTTTCCGCCGATCAGTATCTTTCCATCTGGCTGCACTGCCAGTGTCCGCACCAATCCCCCCACAGGTGCGTTGAAGCTGGTGTCCAGCGTTCCGTCAGCATTCAGGCGGGCAACAAAATTGCGTGGGGTAGAACCTATATAGGTAAACCCTCCTGCAAGCAAGATTTTGCCATCAGGTTGCACCGCCAGGGCGTATACCTCGCCATTTGGATTAGTGGTAAAACCTGAGTCTACTGTTCCATCTGGGTTCAACCGGCCGATATTTGGGTGAGTTTCCACCCCAATCTGCCAAAAACTTCCACCCAAGATGATTTTGCCATCCGTCTGTACTGCCAGGGCACTCACATAATTTCCCGTGACAGCCGGGTTGGTGAAGTCCAGATCCCTGCTACCGTCCGCGTTCAATCTGCCGACCTTAGATGACGCGCTGCCCCCTACAAAGTCAAAACCACCGCCTAAGAGGATCTTACCATCCGGCTGAAGCGCGATAGCATTGACATATGAGTCAGTCCCAGTGGTAAGGTTCGCGTCCACCGAGCCGTCCGGGTTCAGACGCCCAAGTTTATTGCGCGCGACGCCTCCCAGGGTTGTGAAATCACCGCCCACAAGGATGCTTCTGTCCGGTTGAATCGCCACTGAATAGACATAGGAGTTGGCTATCGAATCAAAACTGGTATCCAGCGCGCCGTCACTATGCAGCCGGGCAAGATTCTGCTGTGTGATCGAATCAACCGCTCCAAAAGAACCGCCAATCACAATCTTACCATCTGGCTGCACAGCTAAAGACATCACCCTCAAAGCTCCACCGGTCAAGACGGGGTCAAAGTCAGCGTCAAGCGAGCAGTCTGCGTTAAGCCTGGCAATCTGGGTTCGGGTAACCCCATCTACCGCGCCGATCAATCCTCCGATCACAATTTTCCCATCTGCCTGAAGTCCGATGGTATCAACGGTTCCACCAACGGTGCCCCCACAAGTGCTGTCGAAAGTGCCACTGGCGTTCAACCTGCCAAACCAATTCTTGCCGCTGCCCGCGAGATTATCATAGGAACCACCCACAAGGATCTTCTTATCCGGTTGCACCACAACCGATTTGACGGAGCCGGAGTTGGAAGTTTGCGCGGTGAAGGTGTCATCAAGACTTCCATTCGAATTCAGGCGGGCAAGGTTGTTCCGGAAAATACCATTTAGCTCTCCGAACAAGCCGCCAAGCAATATTTTCCCATCCTCCTGAACGACAATTGTGTACAACTCGCCTTGGGTAATGCTGGCGTTAAAATCTGAATCGACACTGCCATCCGAATTCAGCCTGGCAATGCGCAAATGGGCTTCGCCACCGACATCAGTAAAGCCGCCGGCGATCAGGATCTTCCCATCTGCCTGCAGCGCGATCCATTGCACGTGCCCGTCCAGGCTGGGCGTGGAAAAGTCCTCGTCCAGAGAGCCGTCCGGGTTTAAACGCGCAAGCCGCGCGACCGCCTGACCGGCTATGGAGGTGAAGTATCCACCCACCAGGATCTTGCCATTCGGCTGAACGGCTATAGTCTGCACGATGCCGCTGGGAGAAGGATTAAAACCATCTTCAGCACCAAGGGCTTTGACTGGTGTTGGTGAGAACAGGGTCATCAATAGCGCCGTAAATAAAAATACAAGAATAGTTTGGTGTATTGTCTTTTTCATCTCTTTTCTCCATATAACTAATTGGCCCGTCATTGGGTCTGGAAAAACATCTCGTAAACATGACATTGCTTACAAAGGTGACGAAACAGTCAAATTGGATTCGAATTCATAGCCCTTCCATAGGTGTATTTATAGACAGCCTTACTTAATGATCAACGGCAGGAAGATGAAGCCATCTGTGTTAGTGCTGATCACCGAGAGAGTTACGCCGGGATCGCTGAAGTCGACTTCGAACTCCAAGCCTCCAGCCAGATCTGGAAGGTTAACCGTGTCAAATGTTCCGGTACCGCTGTAAGGATGATTAATGATAAAGAAAATGTCGCCTGCTTGCGGGGTAAAACCAGGCAGCAGGGTGATATTCAAGATGCCCTGCATGGTCGCGGTTTCGGTAACGATCAATTGGTCATGCCCGGTTCCTGCAGTTGTTCCGCCCAGCTCGATATCTAAAATCCCATTTGTCTCCTGGGTGTAATCCCCATCGATAGTAATAATGCCAGCTGAGTTGCCCGGGCTGACTGTGCCACCGTTGACCAGGTTCGCTTCCAAAGTGCCTGATCCGATCAGGCTGTCGCCGCTTTCGAGGTTGAGCGTGTCGCCCGGATCGAGCGTGCCGCCGCCCAGATCAATGATCGCTGCCTCGCCGTTGTCCATACCCTGTTGGAAAACCAGACTGCCAGCGACGACATCGACCGTGTCGTTGTTGGTGAAGGGAACATTCATGGTGGTGGTTGTGGCAGCGGTGTTTTTGATGAAACTGCCATTATTCGTGAAGACTTCCGTCGCACCGCCAGACATGGTCGTTGTCGCGTTGGCGTTGTAGGTGCCATTGTTGATGATTTCCGCCCCATTGGAAAGCGTGATGTTATTAGAGGTCCAATTGGTGATGCCGTTTAATGTGAGTGTTTGCGCATCCATTGTGCCACCGCCAGCGGGGTAGATTGAGCTGGTATTGCCTGTTAGAACGGTCGTTGTTCCACCCCCGATAAAACCACCACCTTGCCAGTTCAAAAGTGTGGTTACTTCAACGGCAGATAAATTGTTAAACGTACCGGCTAGGCCTAATCTACGCATGGAAAGCGGATTTTTTACTATCAGGGTTGTGCCAGAACCAATAACAGTTTGGTATGGCATGATCACATTCAGACTGTTGATTTCGACAGATCCGCCTTCAATGATCAAACCGGTTAACTCCCCAGCCGCGTTATAGTCTCCATTTATGAAGACCTTTCCTCCAGCTGGATTTAGATCTGGAACGTTTAATTGTGAAGAGGCAGCAAAAACAAATTCCGAATCTGGATTAGTGGCTTGAATCATAATATTTTTAACGTTGAATATCCCGCCGTGGTTACCACCAGCTTTTAACAAAACTCCACAATCAGCGCCTGTTCGATGATGCAACAATCCGTAATTGTTGAGACTTGAATAGAATCTCATATATCCACCTATGGAATCCATATAAATATCCCCATTTAGACCAATATTCACAACCCCTGTTGGTATGTCTCCGTTAATACTGACCGAAAAATAACTGGAGGTGGATGGCGAGAAAAATTTCAGAGTTCCTTCGATTTGAGCGATGCTGGCGGTAAAATTTCTTTCTCCCCCATCATCACTGGAGACAGTTAATTTTGCGCCGGAATTGATAATTATCTCAGCTACACGAAAATTTGCACTGCTAGCATTGAAAACAGGGTCAAAACCCGAAACATCAGGAATGATTACATTATCATCAACTGTTGGAACGTGCCCGCAGCTCCAATTTGAACTTGTTTCCCAATTGCCTGTGATGCCAAGCCAAGTGCATGTTTCCAAGGCGCGGGCAGACTTAGTCCAGCCGCCCAGAAGCGATACTAAGACAATCTGTGCGATGAATAATCTAATTCCTGCTGGTACCCTTCTGGAAGTCATTTTTTACCTCCTTTTTTCTAGGTTCTAATCAGTTCAATCGTTGTCTATATTTGTTTGTTAAGAGATTTGGTTTTTTGCCCAAACCTCTTCGATAGTGGACTATCTAACGATCATGGGCAGGAAGATGAACGACTCCGTACTGTTGCTCACCACCGTTAGGGTGACGCCGGTATCGGCGTAATCAATTTGAAATTCCAGGTCACTGCCCAAGTCGGGCAAGGTTACTGAATCAAATGTGTATTCGCCGCTGTCATGAATGATGATCGTAAAGGTTTTTCCTAATGTCGGCACTAAGCCGGCCCATGGGGTAACGATCAATGTGCCATGCATGGTAGCTTTGCCGGTGACCACCAATTGGTCATGCCCAGTGCCCGGGGTCGTGCCGCCCAGCTCGATTTCCAGGATGCCGTCTGATGTCTGGGTGTAATCGCCCTGCACGGTTATGATGCCCGGCGACGCCCCCGGGCTGACCGTGCCGCTGTTGACCAGGTTGGCAGTAAGCGTGCCTGAGCCGATCAGGCTGTCGCCAGCTTCAAGGTTGAGCGTGTCGCCCGGGTCGAGCGTGCCGCCGCCCAGGTCAATCACCGCATCCTCGCCATTATCCATCCCCTGTGGGAAAACCAGGCTGCCGGCGACGACATCAACTGTGCCGTTGTTGGTGAAGGGGAGGTTCATGGTGGTGGTGGTGGCGGCGGTGTTCTTTACAAAACTGCCGTTGTTGGTAAAGACTTCCGTCTCACCGCCCGTCATAGTCGTAGTGGCATTGGCATTGAAGGTGCCGTTATTAACAATTGTGGCAGCGTTGGTAAAAGTCAGATCACGTTTATTCCAGTTGGCTGTTGAATTATTGATCAGGGTTTGGTCATCCAGTGTAAAGTCATTTTGAGTGTAAGAAGACGTTCCCATGGTGAAGGTCGCGGTTGTATCAACGGTGGTCGTGCCATTACCGGTAAGTTTTCCTGCATACCAAAGGAATCGAGTGGAAACATACAAATTTCCCAGGTTTTGGAGCTCGCCGTTGTAATCCAGGTTCAATTTGTTCATATTGTAGTTGTAAGCCTGGCTTTCAAGAATCAGCTTACCCCCATAATTAACAAAGAAATACTCAGGCATCTTCAAAATACCAGCACCGGTTCTAAAATAAACAGTGGCAGTTCCACTTGACGGCTGGACAGACAATGAAGTTCCAGTATTTTCAGGCTGTGAATATGTACCATATAAAATTACTGTGCCTCCACTTGCGTGTAATTGATTTACGCGTATCTCAGACCCACTATTAAAATTAAAATTCTGTCCGGATACGTTATTTTCCCCTACATATAAAACCTCGCCCTGTATAATTCCTGTGTGCGTCCCTCCCCGCATGAGCGAAACCCCGCCAGTATAAGTCCCGAGGGAAGTGCCGGAAACAGTACCCGCATTGTTAAAGGCTGAATAAATAACTAAAAATTCTGCACCCTGTTTGGTTATGGCACCATTGGATCCGACATTCACAACGCCGGCTGGAGTAAAAACATTAATATAGATCGGACTGCTTTCGGCATTAGCCACCAGTGTGCCATTGACATTCATTGTTGTCGCGTCCAGAGCCATCCCCTGATTGATAGTCAGGAATGCGCCGGATTCGATTGTTAATGACAAAACCGGAGGAGTTGGCAGTTCAAGATTCGTATAAATTACTGGGAAATTCGTAACAACAGGAATACTTACCACATCAGTTGATCCTGGCACATGTCCACAAGTCCAGTTTCCGGCTTTCATCCAGTCTGTATCAACATCCCCTTCCCAGGTGCATGTATCTGCCTGCACCGGCTCAGTAAGTCCGAATACAAGGTTGAGGCACACAATTAAAACGAGAATTACCTTCAGCAAAAGGTTACTTGTACGTTTCATGGTGACTCCTATTAATTGTTCTATGGACAGATAGACTTTTTTTGGTTTTTTCAGGTGCATTTAGCCCAGAAAATTCGATTGCGTGAATTATTTTGCCAGCTAAAGATCAATTTAAATATAAATTAAATCGTTTTGATCCAAGGTCGAGTTGAATGTGTGATCACAAACAATATTAATTATATTCCATTTTTTTATGTAGTAAAGAATAATTTACGAATAAATGAGCTGAATTCTGGTTAATTTCGAATTTTTCAGACAGGCTCAGGATTTTGGACCACGGAAATTGATAGATCAATTTACATTCAATTTTCGCGTTGTGAGAAAGAGATAGGAATGAGAAGAGGAAAAAAAAGAGGCGACGATGGGAATTGAACCCCATTTATCTCGAAAATGAACGTTTCTAGAACCCTCTTCATCCCGCCAAAGAGCGATTGAGAAGACGTAGAAAGGAAGGTCGAGCTGATAGTTCACAGGAAACTAAGCAAGTAGTCTCCTACGCCTAGTCTTCAAAGATGGCTTTGGTATAATTCCGACACCGGCGGTCATCTATGCCTAGCTGGACAGAGACCAGCACAATTGAAGAATAAAAATATGATGCCGCCAGGTTTAATGCGAAGGAGATATACCTGTGAAATCCAATTGTCGAGTACTGATCTTCCTGTTTTTTACAACCTTCCTGTTTTCTTTTCAGGGTTTCAGCAAAATTTTGGCTTACTCTGATA
>CAZDPK010000085.1:0-6918 GCA_964507335.1 uncultured Anaerolineaceae bacterium
CCCTTTGGTGAAAAAATCCAGTCTCTTCCTGAAAGCAGGGCTGAAGCCCACGGCGTTGAATGTCCCAGGCCGATGAAGGAAAACGTTGTCTGCAGAACGACTAAAGCCCCAACATCCTTGGCAGCCAAGACCAAAACGGGAGCGATAGCATTCGGAATAAGGTGACGAAGAATGACCCGGATCTTTTTTGCGCCGGAAACCTTGGCTGCCAACACAAATTCCATCTGGTTCATACGCATGACCGAGGCATTCATAACACGGGCATAAGGCATCCACATAAGGAATATAAAGGCAATAGCCGTTGGATTTATTGTCATCAACGGAGAAAAAAATGGTTTGATACTTTCGAGAATGGCGGGGGTTTTCATGACATACGAATAGAATCCAGCAAATTCTGTTCCTTCCAACAATTCCACTAATAAATTGTTATTTAATTGTTGAAAGAAGACTACTGCCGCGATGATTGGAAAAGCCAGAAAGCTATCTGCCATCCACATTAACAATTTATTGATTCTTCCACCAAAAAAAGCAGCGAGTGTGCCGATGAGTGTTCCAAACAGGAAAACGATGGCAGTGACACCAACGCCGAACCTGAGCGCGTCCTGTGTTCCCCAAATCAGGGCATCGTAGACACTGCTTTGGTCCGGCAATGTGCCCAGGGGGGCTTCAGTACTGGGAGGTTGAGGTACATGTAGATATGATGGAGCGATATCTTGCGTGTCAAGATTTTTTGGAGCAAGCAAAGGAGCAAATATGGCTGTCAAAATAAAAGCCACGACGATAAACAAACCCAGCCAATTCTGCCAATGCGTAAAAAACTTGCGAGTAATGCCCATCAGGATTCCTCCCTCAGACGAGGATCCACAACAGCCTTCAGGAAATCCAATAAAGAAGTAAGAACCAAAACCAGGAGGGTACTATAGATCGCAAAGCCCATGGCACTGGGCGCGTCCGGGATGAATGCCAGACTCTTGACTCCCACAGTAGAAAGACCAGGGTAATTAAAGATTATTTCGACGACAAATACATTGGTCATGAGGGACGCGGCAGAAAGCATAGTGTGGGTCAGAACCGGGGCAGCAGCGTTTCCCAAAGCATAACGCCAGGCAAGGGTCCATTCGTGTAAACCTCTGGCTCTTCCTGCGATGATATATTCTTTTTCATTTTCTTCAATCACCGTTGCCCGGGTGATGCGCCCCAGGATAGCCCATTGAGCAAAAGCCAACGTAAGTGCAGGCATGGCAAGGTGGCGAAGAGCGTCAAGTGTGAGAGCGGGATTTTTATTTAGCAAGCCGTCGATTGTGATGAAACCGGTGTAAGATTTGAAACCTTCAGCTGCCACAATCGGAGCAAAGGCTGTGCCCAGCCGTCCAGGAGCAAACCAACGCAAGGTGATGTAGAAAACCACCATCATGATGATTGCTAAAATCATCGGGGTGAGGGATGTGGCGACAAATGCTGTAGTTCTGAATAACCGATCTGCAAGTCCTTTTTTTTTGTTTCCAGCCACAACACCGCTTAGAAGTCCCAATGGAAAATATATGAGTATTGCGTAAAAGGTTAATTCCAAGGTAGCGGGAGCACGGCGACTGAGACCAGTAAAAACATCTTCCTGCAGATTGGGACTATACCCCCAACTGCCATGCAACAGGTTGCCCGCCCAATAAACATATTGAACCGGAAAAGGTTCGTCCAAATGGTATTTGACAACCATGTCCTGGAGCATTTCCTCGTACATTTCTTCTGTCATGCGTGGTGAAGTTTTTTTGGGCATGTACAATGAAGCCCGGGTTTCTGGCGGGGTGATCAATAATGTGGCGTAAAGAATCGCTGTGATGAGAACCAGGGTCAGCACAGATCGCAGGATGGAGAAAACGAGTCGACGTAGAACAGACATAAAAAGGTTATTGGAATGATATCACTGTTCATGTTAAACGAAAGCCTAAAAAGTTTGGTGAAGAGAGAAGGTGTCAGAGAGCTGAAATATGAAAAGTTGGTTTGTTATTTTAGGCTAAGGCTGGTGACAGGCTAGTTGATATCATTATGCCAGTCAGTGTTTGCCCGATGATATCAAGTATAATTTCTCCGTTAACAAAACCATCTTTGGAGTAATCTTATGTATCTTACCGGCAACCAGGTTCGTCAATCTTTCCTCGACTTTTTTGCGGAACGTGGGCATACAGTTGTGCCCAGCGCTTCGCTCGTTCCGGGTGGTGACAGCACCCTGCTCTTCACCAATGCTGGTATGGTGCAATTCAAAGACGTCTTCCTGGGCACCGAAACCCGCCCCTATACTCGCGCCGTTGATTCCCAAAAATGCCTTCGCGTTTCGGGCAAGCATAACGATCTTGATACCGTCGGACGCGATAACACCCACCATACTTTCTTCGAAATGTTGGGTAACTGGTCTTTCGGTGATTATTACAAACAGGAGGCAATCAGCTGGAGTTGGGAGCTGCTCACCAGAGTTTGGGGGCTGGATCCTAAACGGCTGCACGCAACTTACTTTGTTGACGATCAGGGTGACCTGCCCACTGACGAGGAAGCCCGCGATGTCTGGCTGGCTCAACCCGGTCTTGATCCCGCTCACCTGGTTCAAGGTGGGCGCAAAGACAATTTTTGGGAAATGGCAGAAACTGGCCCTTGCGGTCCTTGCACAGAAATCCATTACGATTTTGGTCCTGAATTTTGCAATATGCAGCACGTGCCTGGGCACGTGTGCGAAGTTAATGGCGATTGCAGCCGGATCGTTGAGATTTGGAACAACGTTTTTATTCAATATAATCGCACCTCCCCCACAACATTTCAACCGCTCCCCAAACGTCACGTTGACACTGGTATGGGCTTTGAACGAATTGTCTCGATCATCCAGGGGGTTCGCGGTAACTACGAAACCGACTTGTTAAAGCCCCTTTTGGATGAAACCCAGCTGCTGGCTGGGCAGACCGATGCGGAACGCGCAGCCAACCTAACACCCTATCGGGTTATTGCTGACCATGTAAGGGCAGCCTCCTTCCTGATTGCTGACGGTGTCATCCCTGGCAACGTTGGTCGAAATTATGTTTGCCGAATGATTATCCGACGGGCAGCCCGTTTTGCCCGAAAAATCAACCTCAGTGAGCCCTTTATGGCGAAGATAGCTGCCAAAGTGATAGAGAACTATCACACAGCTTATCCTGAGCTCAGCGCTAGTAAAGAATTGATCGAAGATACCCTGACCAGTGAAGAAAAACGTTTTGCTGAAACGCTCGACAGCGGTTTCGCCCAGCTCCAAATCTATATCGATGAATTGAAAACTTCTAATGAAACCATCCTGGATGGTAAACGGGCTTTTGATCTGTATGCGACCCTGGGTTTCCCAATGGAAATCACGCGCGATATCCTGGCTGAGTCCAATTTGAACGTGGATGAAACCGGCTTCTATGAAGCCATGGAAGCACATCGCCTGGCGTCCGGTAAAGGTTCTGCCTTTGCTGATATGAATGACAATAATACCGAACTTTACGCCTCAATTCTGAGTGAACTGCAAGCGCAGGGGAAATTGCCTGCCGACGGTGTGCGTTACGACCCTTACAGCTCTTTCACCGCTGCCTCCAGGTTGGTCGGCATCCTTCGTGATGGAAAGCTTGTTCGATCAGCTCAAACTGGAGATGAGGTTGAACTTATTTTGGCGGATAGTCCCCTATATCTAGAATCTGGTGGGCAAGTTGGCGACCGAGGAACAGTAGTTTCCAGCAAGCAACCAGGTTGGAAGGTAGAAATTACAAATACGTTCAAACCTGTGACTGGTCTGATCTTGCTATCCGGAATAGTCAAAGAAGGTTCCCCAAAAGTGGATGACCCTTCTTTAGTCAGCGTGGAGGCATCCTCACGCCTTTCGACTATGCGCAACCACACCGGCACACACTTGCTGCATGCCGCCTTGCGGTATGTTTTGGGCGACAAGGTGCATCAATCTGGCTCGGTGGTGGACCCCGAACGCATGCGTTTCGATTTCAACTACCCCCAGGCAGTGTCAAAAACCGATTTGCTCAAGATTGAAGAACGTGTCAACCAGTTGATTGCCGCTGAATATCCGGTCCGAAAGATAGAAAAAACGCTCGACCAGGCAAAAGCTGAAGGTGCCATGGCCCTCTTTGGTGAAAAATATGGTCAGACTGTACGAACGATTGAGGTGGCAGACGAACGAGGCAGGGTTTCTTATGAACTTTGCGGCGGCACCCATGTAGACAACACCGCCGAGATTGGCGCTTTCTATATTCTTTCCGAATCCTCCGTCGCTGCCGGCGTTCGGCGCATAGAAGCAGTTACCGGTCTGGGAGCTTACCGTTTTGCACGTGAGCACATTAACCAGATCAACGAAGTTGCATCTCACCTGCAGAGCAGTCCTGCAGACGTAATCAAGAAGATAGAAACGCTCGAGACTGAGCTAAAGCAGACAAACCGCGAGCTGGAACAGGTTCGCGCTGAAATTGCCAACCAGGCTTTCAAGCAAAAATTGGATGATGTGAGGCAGATTTCTGGCGTACCCGTACTGAGCGCCATCATCCCTAACGCCGACGTTGACGCGCTGCGTTCTCTGGCAGACCAATTCCGCCAGAAACACCCCAGCGGCGTAGTGGTGCTGGCAACCGTGATCAATGAAAAACCTTCGCTTATTGCAGCGGTCACATCAGATCTGATTAGTCGAGGACTGAAAGCCGGAGACCTGATCAAGAAAGTTGCCCAGGTGGTGGGCGGTGGTGGCGGTGGGCGCCCCGATATGGCACAGGCAGGCGGAAAGGACCCCGAGAAACTGCCTGAAGCATTGGCACAGGTGGATTCTTACATAGTAGAAAACCTGAAATAAACAATGGACGAAACGATTACGCCCTTACGACAACAGTATCTGGAAATCAAAAAAGAGTATCCGGATGCGATTGTGTTTTTCCGGCTGGGCGATTTTTATGAAACTTTCGACGATGACGCACGCAAGACTTCTGAAGCGCTTGATATCGTACTAACTTCACGACCAGTCGCCAAGGGTGTGCGTGTGCCGATGGCTGGGATTCCCTTCCATGCCGTTGATAATTACCTGGGCAGATTGATCGAAAGAGGCTATCACGTTGCTATCTGTGAACAAGTGGGCGATCAGCCTGATAAAGGTCTTTTTCCCCGTGAAGTGATCCGGGTGGTTACACCAGGCACAGTGGTAGAACCCAATTTATTGCCAAGCGGCAGAAACAATTATCTGGCATGTTATTTTCTGCAGGATGGAAAAGCCGGATTGGCTTATGTGGATATTTCAACCGGCGAACTGGCTGCCACAGAACTTTCAGGCGGCAACGTGGAAGTACTTTTACGGGCTGAGCTGGAACGCCTTAGCCCGGCTGAATTGCTGATCTCAGACAGTTCTGATGAAAAAGTTCCCCTTGAATTTAATCTTACTCGTATCCCCAACTGGTATTTTGAGCCTGGTCGTGCCCAGGAGTTGATCAAGAACCAGTTCCGGGTGACCAACCTTGAAGGGTTGGGTCTAAAACCTTATCCACTTGCTGTGCGTGCCACCGGTGCTTTGCTCAAATTTCTACAAGAAACTCAAAAAGGTCTGTTGGAGATCGAGCTCTCCTTTAGCACCTACAGTCTGTCTGATTTCATGGTTTTGGATGCCGAGACTCGTCGCAATCTTGAACTAACTGAGACACTGCGCGATGGTAAAACAGAATGGTCACTTCTGGGAATTTTGGACAAAACCCAGACTCCCATGGGTAAACGCCTGCTACGCAATTGGGTCAACAAACCTCTGCTGGACATTGAACGGATCAACCAGCGTCTGGATGCAGTAGCCTATTTCTATGACCATGGTGTTGAAAGAAAGCAGATCACCGAATTGCTCAAACAACTGCATGATCTTGAACGTTTGGTGACCCGCCTGGTGAATGGTTCTGCCCGCCCCAACGACATGGTAGCTTTACGTGAGGATTTGGGTACACTCCCAAGTTTGAGCAATCTGGTTCAGAGTGATCAGCCAGCACTAATCCCTGTTATGGAAGGTTGGAGGACTTACGAAGGTGAGCTCGATCTTTTGGAAAGAGCCATCAGCGACGAGCCGCCTGCCACACTCAACACCATTGGTCTCATCCGGGAAGGTTTCTCGCAGGAGCTTGACCAGGTCATGTCTTCGTCCAGGCATGCACGGGAATGGATCAATTCACTCGAATCGTCCGAGCGACAACGCACTGGGTTAAAGACTTTGCGAGTTGGATTTAACAAAGTCTTCGGCTATTACATCGAAATTTCCCGAGGGCTGGCAGACAAGGCCCCCGAAGAATACATCCGCAAGCAAACCCTGGTCAACAGCGAGCGCTATATCACACCTGAATTGAAGGAATATGAATCGCTGGTGCTCAACGCCGAAACCCAGATCCATGAAATTGAAGTAAAGGTCTTCAATCAGGTGGTAGCCCAGCTGGCAAAATCGAGCCAGGCATTGCTCGAGACCGCTCGCTGCATCGCCAGGCTGGATTGTCTCCTCTCGCTGGCTGAAGTGGCAGCGCTGAATAAATATGTGCGACCAATCTTGAAGCAGGAAAAGGGGATAAGCATCCTGGCAGGACGACATCCAGTAGTTGAACAGCTTACCAACCGATCCCGTTATATAGCAAATGATACCGTGTTTGAAGACGGAGAAATCATTCGCCTGATCACCGGACCAAATATGAGCGGCAAGTCCACATTTTTGCGACAGGTGGTCTTAAACGTGTTGATGGCGCAAATTGGCAGTTTTGTACCGGCAGACGAGGCGGAAATTGGTGTAGTCGATCGGGTTTTCACCCGCATTGGTGCTCAAGATGCCATCCACCAGGGGCAATCGACCTTTATGGTGGAGATGCTCGAGACCGCCAACATTCTGAATAACGCTACCCAGCGCAGCCTGCT
>CAZDPK010000086.1:0-6700 GCA_964507335.1 uncultured Anaerolineaceae bacterium
GCTGTGAAAGTATAGTTTATACCCTCGAAGGGTGTATCGACCACATATCCGGCCAGGGTTTTGGTGGTATAGCTCACGCCAACATAGATGATGCGCTCCGAGGCACCCGCAGGAAGTTCAATTCTTACAGAATATCCTGGACCTGTGGAAATTGTTGCCGACGTTTGCGCCAACGGCACACAATTCTCATCGTACAAAGTGGTGGTAGGAATTAAGTAAGGCGAACCAAAAGGATCAGGGTTGTTCGAAACGATGATCACAGAAGCTTCAGCTGGGACAAGAGCCTTGACGTAGTAGAAGAAGGCGGATGGAGCGATTTTCTTGATGTATGTCTCACCAGTCTTCTTGTTATAGGCGGTTGTGACAACCAAACGCTCAAGATCCGGGGCTATATTGGCAGCAAAGGTACTGCATTTAGTCCTGGTTGTGGTGACCTGAGAACGCACATCCACGATCGCGTTAGTGACAACCACTTCCGCAAAAGCCGGGCTGGGTTCGCTGATCGTCACTGTCCCGGACATCGGGTTAATGACTGGCGCTTTAAAAATCCATCCTTCTGGTGCGGTGGGCAAACTGAGTTCGCTCACCGTGCAGATCGTCCCTATTGGGATGCCAGTGATGACCTCTGAAGCACTGGCAGCAAGTGAAACTGTGCCATCGTGCTCTGTGCCATCGTCGCAGTCGTAAGAAATAGTAAACTGGCCGATGAAGCCCGAAGTCAGTGGATCGAAGACTTTGGTTATCTTCAACTCACCTGTCCCGGCAACATCTTCGACAATGTTATTGGTGACGGTCACCTCAGCAATAGTTTCGCTTATGGTGACTGTGCCATCTACGGGGTTGTATGTTGGAGTTCCAAAGCTCCAACCGATTGGCGGGGTTGGCAAACTGGCTTCCGACACCGTACAAGATGTGCCGGTCGGGATGCCAGTGATTGTCTGGGACTCTCCAGCTCCAAGGTAAACCGTGCCATCGTGGGCTGGATCATCGTCACAGTCGTAAGTGATGGTAAAGTCGCCGGTAAAGCCCGAAGTCAACGGGTCGAAGACCTTGCTGATCTTCAGGTCGCCCAGGTCACGGCTGATAGTATTGGTGACAGTCACCCAAGCTTCAGCAGGAGCCATTATTGCATTAGCTCCTTGTGTGCCAATTACCACGGTCACGATCCCGTCTGGCGGGTTGAATTCAGGTGTTCCAAAGCTCCAGCCTGCCGGAGGAGTTGGGAGGGTGGGTTCGGTTATGGTACAGATCGTACCGGTTGGAATGTCCGTGATCGTATCGGATGCACCAGCTGCCAAAATAACTGTGCCGTCATGGGTTTCACCATCGTCGCAGTCATAATTGATCGCGAAGGTGCCCTCAAACCCTGAGGTCAGGGGATCAAAATACTTGGTAATCGTGAGTGTTCCGGTGTCCCGGCTGATTGTATTAGTGACGACAACCTCAGCATAAGCCGGGCTGGCTTCTGTGATGGTCACCGCGCCTGTTTCGGGAGCAAAAGTGGGTAATCCAAAGCTCCAGCCAGTCGGCGGGGTTGGGAGGGTGGACTCTGTGACTGTACAGGTCGTGCCAAGAGGGAGCCCGCTGATCGTCTCTGATCCAGCTGCCAATAAATAAACTGTGCCATCATGGTCAGTGCCATCGTCACAATCATAAGCAATGGCAAAGGTGTCAGTAAAACTGGAAGTCAGAGCGTCAAAGGTTTTGCTGATCACCAGCTCACCCGTTTCCGGAGCGTCCTGGATGATCGTGTTGGTGACGACCACCTCTGTTAGGGTCTCACCGATGGTGACTGTGCCTGATGGAGTGATTGACGGTGTGCCAAAGCTCCATCCTGCTGGCGGGGTTGGCAGAGTTGATTCGCTCACGGAGCACTGACTCCCAATGGGGATACCGGTGAAAGTTTGAGAACTGCCTGCAGTAAACAGATTGTAAGCCCAATATTCTCCCCCACAGCTATAGTAAATGGTGAAAGTACCATCAAAGCCTGAGGTTAGCGGGTCAAAGACTTTGGTTATCTTGAGCGAACCAGTAGCCGTAGTCTGCTCCAGTTCATAAGCCCCAATATCGCATGCGTTTCCTTGCGGGCGGGTGACGCCGCGTTGGTCTATTTCTACTTCACAACTTGGAGTTGCATCGATGGCTGGAGACAGAGCAAGCAGTGCCATGGTTTGGGTGGTGCCGGGTAAGTTCCAGGCCAGTTCAGCCAGAAGGGGATCGAGTGGATATTCGGCGCTACCAACCTGGTCACTCGCATCCCATGTGTTCATGGACCCAGTCGGGTCGCCGATCAGGTTGCCGCCCAACGAAGTAACTTCGCCATAAACATCCGGCCATTTTTCATGCCCGGCAGTGACTGGGTCGGTCCAGTCTTCATTGCCAGCGATAATGCTGTTCTGAAGATAAACCAGGTTGTCACTCCAATCTTCAGATTCGATATAGATGCCAGCGCCGCCGCCGCGTTCTTCATAGGGGTCTGAGTAATTGAAATTGGAGATATTTCCGCTAACCGTGGTGTTGATCAGGCTAACCACGCACTCAGGTCCCACAAAGAGACCTCCGCCAAAGTTGTTGGTGATGTTGCCGCTAACCGTCGAATTGATCAGCGTGGTGGTAGCGCCGCTATAGGCAGTGGTAACTCCCGCACCTCCAAGCGAACCCGTGCCCTCGTTACCGGTAACAGTACAGCGGTTCATGGTGAGGTGAGCGCGATCATTGAAAACGCCGCCGCCAGCATAGGTGACAATATTGTTGGGGCCGATGACACAATCGTTCATGGTTAAATTGCTGCCTTCTAAAACAATAACGCCTCCACCAGAATCCGATCGGCCATCCCTGATGGTCAGTCCGTTGATGGTAACTGTGACGGGTATGAGGTCATAGCCACCTACAGTAAAGATACGATCGTGCGTCCAGGGCTCTGTATCTTCAAGATCTGCCCCACCGCTAATGGTGAGTTGGTCTGCACCGGGACCATTGATAATCAGGCTCTTATCGATCAAGATGTCATTTCCACCCAAAGTGATGGTGGCTTGAGGGGCAAGGTTAAATTCAATGATATCGCCGCTCCAGGCTCCCGCAACAGCCTCGCGCAGGCTGCAGTGGCTTTCATTGCAGCCAAATTCGTCGACAATATCTTCGGTTACGTTTACTGTCCAAGTGACAGGGGCATGGAATTCCAGAGAAACTGTCCCTGGCATTGAATACTGATGGGAGTCAAAAACAGAAAAAGTGAAACTATCTGTCAGGCCCGTTACTTCCGCGTTGGGGGTGTATGTAACCTGGTAATTGCAGGCCTCAAATTCGCTTCCTGGTACAGAATAATCGTGATAACAGTAACCTGTTTTAGGTTCACTCAACGTTCCTTGTGTGGGTCCCGTACCGATAGAGATACTCAAGCGATCAACGGCGTAATCGTGGAAATCGGGGTCGGTGGCTGTCAGCATGATCGTGGTAGGCAGAATGGTTGAAACCTGAACAGTTGTGGGTTGAGCAGTCGGGGAAGTGTTAGGCCCAACCCATAAGGGTACCGTGGCAACGGTTGAGAAATTACCCTGACCATCATCAATGGTATAGCTGAAATTATCATAGCCATTGTAAGTTTCCGTGGGGGGTGTATATTCCACACTTGCCCTGCAAATATAGGCACCCATACCCTCTTCGAATTGACATACGGCAGTGGTAGGCAAACCAAAGGTTCCGTGTTGTTCGGGGTTCGATACTATGTTAAAGTTTACTGGTATGTGCCCTTCCAGCGCAGCAGCTTCCAGCTCAATAATTGTGGTAACAGTGTCGGATGCAAGCCATTCATCAATGGAAGGTGGAACCATGAAATAACTCACATCATGCTGCGCAGAGAGTGTCCCGGTATGGCCTTCGCTATCGGTGACCCAAGCTTGAACTGTATAGGTGCCAGCCGTTGTATAGATATGATCAGGAAAATAACAATAATCATACCCACAGTAATGTGCATTTTCAACGGTACCGTCACCCCAATCAATCACGCCGGTGTGAGAGCTGGAATCTGGATCAGAAAATCTTAGGTCTGTGTAGACTTGCATTCCTACTATAGATGGTGATGGTTCTATAGTTATTGTGTTGACCTTCGGTGTGTAGTAATCCAAGAGCCGGAAGGCAAGATTCCCGGTGCCCAACGTTGGGGAAACTGCGCCGTCTGGATAATAGGCAAAACTTCCAGTCATATCAGCTGCAGATGACCAGTAGAGTTCAGCTTCGCCGAAGATACTTATCCAGTAGTGGCCGGAATATAATGGTAATTCGATTCTAAAACTGTGGCGGTAGGCGCAATAGTCCTGGGAACAAACAGCTGGATCTTCTACGGCTGTAAAAATTGAAGAAGCACCGCCTCCAAAGATATATTCACCTGGGATATCGTTGCCACTGCCATCTGTAGAATTTGTATAAAATCCAACATTTATCGTCATCGGTTCTGGGGTTGAAGACCAAAATTCCACCTCGCGAATTGTCTCGGTTTGTGAAAGCACAAAATCATCATAAACAGATTGGTTGCCATAATAAGAAGCCTGTTGGCTCTCACCACCGGGTAATTGCTGCCACAAGTAGGGGATCTCAAGCTCAAATGCCCCTATGTCGCAGTGCAAGCCCTGCGGACGCATCACCTCGCGCTGGTCCACGCCGCCTACCAGGGTACCGGCACAGATGGTGTCATCGCCGGCATCAATCGCATCTGAGCCTTCTTGAAGCGCCATCGTAAGGGTCGGTCCGCCGTTGTCCGCCAGGGGATCCAGCATTGGGTCGCCGAAGTTGGTTGCATCACATTTATCACCGGTTGCTCCATCGCTAACCCAGTTGTTAATGCTCTCTGAGATCGTGCCAAAATAATTAGAACAGTCCCAACCACTGGTCGTGTTGGCGATGATCGTATTAGCTAAAGAAATGCTGGCATTATTCTCATTGTTTAGTGTGACGAAACCTGTGTTTCCCGAAAGGGTGCTGTTGTAAAGCGTTAGATTGCCACCTGCAGTGGAGTTGTTTATGGCACTACCTCTGACAGTGGAAGCAGTTACGTTGCCTGTGAAAGTGCTGTTGACCACTGAGGCAGTTCCCATATTCAATATTCCACCTCCCCCCATATCACCAGCAGTATTGTCCACGAAAGTGGTACTGAAGATACTTGCCTGAGATCCATAGCCGATAAGAATACCGCCGCCTCTTAGAGAGGCAACGTTCCCCGAAAAAGTGGAGTCCCTGACCGTCAGGGTTCCATAACTTCCATCAATCCCTGCCCCATCTTGGGCTTGGTTTTCGGAAATTGTACAGTCGGTTAACGTGGTTGTCCCGTTATTCGTTAGCGCACCTCCATTGGTAGCAATGTTTTGGGAAAAAGTACTGTCTGTGATGGAAAGGGTACCGTTATTAATAATTCCACCACCAATAGCACCAGTGTTGTTCACGAGGCTGCTGTTATTGATGGCAAGCGTACCCCCGTTATAGATACCGCCACCATTATCATTATTGCCACCCGTGATGATCAGGCTTTCCAGTGTAACCGTGTTTCCAGAAACTATAGTGAACACTCGGACTGCATTGTTGCCACTAATGGTCACCTTACTATCGAGCTCTGAGCCGTCGATGGTCAAATTCTTATCGAGGATCAACTCCGAGCTTAGCGTGATCTGCGTACCTGACAGGGTTGAATCGAAGCCGATCGTCCCGTCAGGGCACACATCCGCGATCGCCTGACGCAAGGAACCTACATCGCTGTCGTTGGTGTTTGCCACCACAACACTCGTCGGACAAGTTTCTTGGGTTCCCAACAACCGGAAGGCTAAGGCATTTGTCCAATCTCCCAACCAATTTGCTGTATTATCGAAACTTACTGCAAAAAATGGTGAGTCAGGATTGCTATACGCGTAAGACCAACCGAACCCAGAAGATGGCGCTCCATAAACTGATAGCCAATAGTGACCTGGCCCGAGATCGATCGTGGATTCAAGGGTGAGGGTATGGCGATATGCGCAGGAGTAATGGTCACAAATGGTGGCATCTTCTGCTGTTACACTTGGAGTAAGCACACCACTTGCGAGACTTTCTCCTGGTACGTCGACCTCGCTTACGGTGGTGTTGGCAAGGATAGAATAATATGTTTGAACAGGGGCTGCGTCTTGATTCCAGATCTCAATCTGGGAGATCGATGAGGCTTCAATCAAGACAAAATCGTCAGCAAGAATCTGGCTGTTTACCTCAGATGAAACCGCACCTACTCCACTGGGCAACTGTTGCAACAGTGTTACACTCTCTGCATTTGTTGTTGCCTGGGGGATAAAAGCCAGCAACAAAACCAATATCATTAATACGTTAATTATCCGTTTCATTTCGTTCTCCTTTGGTAATAAGTAAAAAATCGTGTTATCCAGTCGGAAAGGCTGGCTTTGATGGTGATTCGTTTTGATTGAAACCTTAATTTGGAAAACCAAACGCGCCTCCTTCATGATCCCCTACAACTTCCTACTCCGTTAATGACTGGACTGCTTGTACGGAAAGCAATTGTGCCAGATCGCAAACGCTTACAACCCTGTTACGCTGACCTGTTAGCACCAGCACCTCATCGTTGGAAGGGTCAACACCTATCAGGAGAAGTCCTGGCTGCTGTTGCAGTAGTGTCAGGTTCAGCTCCTTGGGTGGGTTAGCCAGATCAAAAAGGACCACCTCGGGGTTT
>CAZDPK010000087.1:0-6461 GCA_964507335.1 uncultured Anaerolineaceae bacterium
CTGGTGTGTTTGTGGGGGCTGCTCTACCCGCTGGCATCGCGCGCCTTCACCGGCGTTGAGATTACGCTCGACCGGGGCTTTTATGACCGAGCGGTCACACCACTTCTGGTCCTTTTAGCACTGCTGATGGCAGTCTGTCCGTTGGTGGGTTGGTCGGTTGCCAGCCTGAAAAAGCTGGGCAAGCGAGCCTTGGTCCCGCTGGTTGCGGCAACCCTGGCAGCTGCGGCAGCCTACCTGTGGCTGAGCAAATCCTGGGTGGCACTGCTTTCGATCTTCATCGTGGCGCTGGGTTTGGCTGTCTTGATTGCCACCACCATCCGCGACCTGCGCAAGGTGGATAATCCGCTGGGCACCTTCTGGAAGATGCGCTCGCGTTACGGCGCGTTCCTGGTGCATTCCGGCATTTTGCTGATCATGCTCGGCATCGTGGGCGTGGAAGGACTTTCCCAGAGCATCCAGGGCACGCTGGTGCCCGGCGACAAAATGCCCCTGGGTGATTTTGGCGTGGGATTCGTGGAACTCACCGAAAATTATGACAGCCCCGAATATCTGAGCGTGCGCGCCCAGATCGATCTTTGGCGGGGCGATGAGATTGTCGGTCGCCTGACCCCCGGTCAGGATGTTTATGAAAGCCGCAGCCAGTACGTCAGCATTCCGGGCAAACGCAGTACCCTTGCCGGCGATTTTTACACGATCATGCTCGATTATGACGCAATGATGGGCTATGTTTCCATTCAGGCAACCATTAACCCGCTGGTCAACTTTATGTGGATCGGCTCGCTGTTCCTGTGTTTGGGGGCAGCCTTCAGCCTGAGTTCGCCGATCGTATTGGAGCAGGCAGTTCGGAAAGAGGACGAGCAGACGGATGCGGATTAAGCTGCAGGGCATCAGCAAATCTTATGGGCGCCTGGCGGTGCTCAAGAATTGCGACCTGACGCTGGAAAGCGGGCAGTTGTTGTGCCTGCTGGGCAGCAACGGCGCTGGCAAGACCACACTTTTGCGCGTAGCCAGCGGATTGCTGAGCGCTGATCAGGGCAAGCTGTTGGTGGACGACACGGAATGGTCCCTCAAGAGCCCGGAATGGCGCCGAAAATGTGCCCTGGTGGCGCATAAGACCTTCCTTTACCAAAACCTGAGCGGGTTGGAGAATATCCGTTTTTTTTCCAGACTGTACCAACGGGAATTAACAGAAAAAGAACTGAAAGAACGGCTGGCGCAAGTCGGGTTGGCTAAGGCGGGAGACAAGCAGGTGCGTGCATATAGCCGCGGCATGCAGCAGCGTCTTACCATCGCGCGCGCTTTGCTTTCGGACCCGGATGTGCTCATCCTGGACGAGCCTTTCACTGGCTTGGATAAGGATGGCAGCCTCTTGTTGCTACGCTTGCTTGACCAGTTGAAGGGACGGGGAGGTATGGTGCTGATGACCAGCCATGACCCGCAGGCAGCCCTGGCGGTTACGGACGGCTTTGTGCGCCTGAGTCGAGGTATTTTGAGCGATGTCTTGCCTGTGAAAGGCAGAGAATGGACCGAATTAGAGCCGCTAGTCTACCCGCAAAGCACACCAGAAGGGCAGGCAGGATGAAAAATTGGTTCAGCACCCTCAAAACCCTGATCTGGAAAGACCTGCTGCAAGAGTGGCGCAGCAAGGACATGCTCACCGCTATGCTGGCGTTCGCCATTCTGAGCATTTTTATTTTCAATTACGCCATGGAGCTGGACCCCCGCCAAAGGGCGGAGCTGGCACCTGGCATTTTGTGGGTGGTGATCACCTTCTCGGGCACGCTGGGCTTAAACCGCTCGTTCGTGGCAGAGCAGGAGCAAGGCAGCTTTGACGCCCTGGTTATGGCAGTGCCGGGCTTGGGGAGCATCTGGCTGGCCAAGCAGATCAGCAATTTTTTGATGATGCTGGTGCTGATCGTGATTGTCTTGCCCATCTACAGCCTGCTTTACAACCAAAACCTGTTCATTCCCGGCTTGCTGTTTACGCTCATTTTGGGAGCCTGGTCGTTTAGCGCTGCCGGCACGCTTTTGGCAAGCATGACCGCCCAAACGCGTATGCGCGACCTGCTTCTGCCGGTTTTGCTTTTTCCGCTGTTGATGCCAGTCAATATGGCGGTGGTCAAGGCTGGCATGGGCATAATGAGTGGGGCGGCATTGGCGAGCTACCAGGTATGGCTGACGGTCCTGCTGGTTTACGGTATTATTATGACCACAATTTCACTATTGGTGTTTGATTATGTTATCCTGGAATAAAAAATTAACCTTTTTGGCAGTATTTTCAGGCGTGCTGATTTTGCTCGCCTTTGGACTGGTGCTGTTTTATGCGCCGGTGGAACAAAACATGGGCGTGGTGCAGAAGGTTTTCTACTTCCACGTTGCGGCAGCCTGGCTGGGAATGCTCGGTTTTCTGGTGGCGGCGGTGTGCGCAGTCTTGTATCTGCGCAAGCCTGACCTGACCCTTGACGCTGTGGCTGCTTCTTCAGTTGAAATTGGGCTGCTTTTTACAGCGATTGCCAATTTTACCGGCATGATCTGGGCGCGTCCGGTCTGGAATACCTGGTGGACCTGGGATCCGCGCCTGACCACCATGACGATCATGGCTTTTACCTATATTGCTTACTTTTTGCTGCGCAGGGGCATTGACGACCCGGCAAAAAAAGCCCGGTTCGGCTCGGTTTACCTGATCATCGGTTTTGCGACCGTGCCGCTGACCTTCTTTTCGGCACGCCTGCTGCGCACCATCCACCCGACCATATTTGGGAGTGCCGGTACGGGCGATATGGCGATGACGCCGGCGATGTACCAGACCATGGGCTTCAGCATTTTTGCGTTTTCGGTGCTGTTTGCGCTGCTTTTAATTGTTCGCAGCCGCTTACGCTTGAACCAGCAATTGCTGGAAGAGCAGGAAGCCCTGGAGCAGGAAGAAGAATTTGGGGAGGTGATCCATGGCTGATACGTTTAACTACTTTGTGGCAGGATATGTGGTGATCTTTGGTCTTCTGGGAGCGTATATCGGCTGGTTGGTTCTATTGAATCGACGGATACGAAAGAAAATTTCGGGGAAAAAAGAAGCTGATACCGGTCCACTTCGCGGCGAGCACAGGTAGGTGATAGCTTGTAGCTGGTAGTTAAATGCGAAGCCGGCTTCCGTATTTGAAGCCGGCCTACGATAAGATAAAGGACTGAAGTTTAAAAAATTGGAGAAGATTGCGATCACCAATAATCTTTCAGCTCTCAGCTAACAAGCTTATGCACCTTTGCTAACTTGATCAACAAAGTTCACTTTTTGTACTATAATAATCATAGAAGAGGATAACAGAAGAAGAAATCTACGAGTCGCTCAGGTTGAGGCTATGTAACCGTGCCAAGAGCTCTACGAGTAACACTCATCATTATTGGGGTCTTCCTTTTGCTTTATGGTATTTACTACCTGATGGGACGACCCGCTATTCCTTTGCCGGCTATTCGGTACCCTGTGCCGGCTGGTCAGCCTCTTCACGATATCATCACCGCTACAGATTCAGACCAGGTCCGGGTTACCCTGAACACAAAGGGAAAACTTGAGATGCTTAGCGCGGACAGCGAATTGGTCACGCTCGATTACACGCCGGAGACCTTAGCCAATACCGTTGACCTTGCCTTGCGCCTCGCACCTGGGCAAACTCTCGAATCGTATCAACAATTTGTGGAGCGGTTCCCAGTCTATCCGTTTTTGACCAATTACGTCAATCAGTTTTTCTATCGTTTTCTGCCGTTTCGGCTGTCTGTTATATTGATCCCCCAACAGTAAAATGTGAATCATTATTTAATACAAGGAGACTAAGGATAAAATGAAAACCAAACAAAATCTACTAAAAATCATCATTGCGCTTGTGTTGGTTCTTGGCATCAGCCTGATGCAGCATACCCCTGCGGCTATTGCTGATGTCCCACTGCAGACCGAAACGAGCAACGTGGTCCACATCGATGTCACCTATGATCCGGCTTCTCAGACTTTCAGTGCCGGTGGATTCTCTTCGGAAGAACTGAAGCAATTTGGTGTCGCAGGACTTCCGGATGAGATCTGGGCGCTGCTCACCGTGTTCGACAATCTCTCTCTGAAGATCATTGGTGATGAAATTCAGTTGATGACTGATGAGGCACCGCTCTTCAGCATGGCTTTTGACGCGAACGCGCGCACGTTTGTGTATGACATGCTTAATGTCTACCTGGCGACCGGCAAAGTGGACCGCGAACGAGCTGAAAAGTGGTTGGAGCAGGCTGATTTCGATATCACCCTGCGCAGAACCAAAGAATTGAGCCAGCCGCTGCGCATCGAGCTTGCCACACTGTTGCAGGTAAAAATTGCCGACAATGGAGCGCTGTCTGTGGAAGGCATACCGACCGGAATGGGGATCACCCCTGAGATCGCTGCCATGCTAACTGCTGCCAATGTTGAAAACGCCAAGATTTGCTGGAGTAAGGGCGTTATCAATGGCGAAGTAAACGGCAGTCTCTTGCCCCAGATAACGATCTATGAAGATGGCGTAATCGTGATAGACAAAGCTTTGGGGCTGAACCTGGGCGATCTGGGTCCGATCTTTGAATCGAGCTTTGGGGCTGGGATTGTGTACGCCGAAGGTGCCCCGGTTGCGGGTGAGTGTTTGCCGTAAAAGTTGAGTAGTCGAAAGTAAAAAAAATCCTTCGACTCCTTTGGATCGTAAAAGCATGCCTGCCTGCTTTGTGAAGGCAGGTTCATGCGTGAGCAAATTAATAGAGCCACCCGAATTTCCGGGTGGCATTTTTTTTAGGAGAATGCGGCAATACAAAAGCGGCTGGCTGAACTGGCAAATTGGGGGGAGAGCTGCCACGTTCTCCGAGCCGCATTGGTTTACTCATGTATGAAATTTTGATAGAATTAGCAAAATACAACAACTTCCTGTTAAAGAAGGTGAAATTCATATGACAATACCCCACTTTGACCAGTCTCTTCCTCAAAACTCATCAGCTCAATCTTATGACGCGATAATTTTCGGAGCTGGCATTGCCGGTTTGACAGCAGCTGCCTACCTGGTGCTTGGAGGGGCTCGTGTACTTGTGTGTGAACAAGCACCAAAGGTTGGCGGCTTGTTTAACTCTTTCGAACGCGATGGATATTGGTTCGATGGCGGCATCAAAGCAATCGAGAACAGCGGTTTATTTCTTTCCACGTTAAAGCAACTTGGAATGGAAGATCGCATTAAAGTGGGCAAGAGCCCGATTGGAATGATCACCAACGGGAAAATGCAGCTTTTCAATGCCTGGAAAGACGTGGAAAACTACTTTTCTGATTTGCAAGTCTTGTTTCCTGATGACCAAAAAGGTCTTCTCCAGGTCCAGGCTGACTCCAAAGCTATCTTTGACCTTCTGGACGGTCTGTTGACTTACCCTATCTCCATTATAGATACACCCGCAGATAACAAGTCAGCCCGGTCTGAATGGTTTAAGCAGAAAAAAGGCGGTCTGGCGCGCTTTCCGAAGGCACTGGCGATGATGAAGATAGAAATGCGGACATATCTGGAAAAACATATTCATAATCCCAATTTGGTCAACCTGCTCTGCGATCTTTTTCCAGATGGCACGACGGCATTTTTCGGGCTGGGATATTTCCGTATGTTTCTGGATTACTACTATCCTGAAGGTGGAATGCAATCCATTCCCAATCTTCTGGCGGAAGGAATCATCGAAAAGGGCGGAGAAATCAGGCTGAACACACGCGTGGAACGTATTTTGGTTCAGAATGGTACTGCCTGCGGTGTGCGCCTGGCGAATGGTGAGGAAGTGAAAGCCGGAAATGTGATCGCTTCAAGTGACCTCAGCCAGGTTTTGACCCGGTTGCTTCCTGAAGATTTACTACCGGTCAAATTGGAACAAAAGCTAGGCAAAGCAGAGGTATCTCATTCGGTATTTAATGTCTTTTTAGGGCTCGATGTTCCCCCTGAGCATCTCAATCTTTTTGGTTCCGGGCATGTCTTTTACATTCCCGATCTTGAGGGGATCACTGAGCAAGATCGCGTTTCTCGCAAGGATTATTTTTATCACGTACCACAAGAGATCTCTGTACCCTGCATGCATGACCCCAAGTTGGCACCGGCTGGCAAAACCGGACTCAATCTAAGCGCGATGACCTCCCATAAATTCATGGGGGGTTGGATGACGAACGACCAAACTTACGATCAATTGAAAGAAGCTTGCGCCGATGACTTGATTCGAAGTTTCGAAAAGTATTACCCTGATCTTTCAAAACATATTTTGTTTCGGGTAACTTCCACGCCGCGAACTATCTTAAATCAAACTTCCAATCTCGACGGGGCAATTATGGGCTGGTCTTATCATCGAAAAGAAGCCCTCAATCGTGGGAGCCTGTTAGCCATGCGCTCCATTGTTAAAACCCCTGTGCCTCATTTGTTTACTGCAGGGCAGTGGACCTTTGCGCCAGGTGG
>CAZDPK010000088.1:0-6450 GCA_964507335.1 uncultured Anaerolineaceae bacterium
TCGACGATCACGGCAAATCCAGGCCTCATGGGATCACCATTGAAGCTGAAACGCCAGAGGAAATTGAAATCCAGAAACGGGCCTCGGAGCTTTAAAGAAAAAAATCCATATATTGGATGGACCCACCTTTTGTTCAGGACAGATTAGCGCTGAACCGACACGAGCTTGCGGGTCTATACTTTTAATATACCATTTACATTGATGAGTTATATTTAATCAAGCTAATCAATAAGATGTGAGGTGTTTATGAAACATAGAAATCGCACAATACGAATCATCACTTTTCTGATGGTCATTTTTTTGGTAGTTTCTGCCTGCCGGTTGACAAGAAGCACCGATCAAGCAACTCCTGGGGCTGTAGAGCAAGTCCCTCAAGAAAGCGTTGCGACCCTGCCAGCACAAACTGGCCAAACCATTCTCGTCCCTGAGTACACTGCCCTGGAGGGCAGCCTGGAAGCCTTGTACGAGTTAGTCAGCCCCGGGGTTGTTTCGCTGCAATTCAATACGCCTGAAGGTGGTGGACAGGGCACCGGTTTTGTTATCGACAAAGAAGGTCATATCGTGACCAATTATCACGTTGCCGGCGATGCAACTGAGCTGGAAGTGCACTTTCCTTCCGGCTTGAAGGTGTATGGGACCGTAATTGGCGGCGATCTGGACTCTGACTTAGCTGTTATCAAGGTAGATGTTGACCCGGCCTTGCTGGTTCCCCTGACTTTGGGTGATTCCGAAGCAATTAAAGTTGGGCAGACGGTGGTGGCAATTGGCAATCCATATGGTCTCAGCGGCACGATGACGGTTGGGATTATCTCTGCCAGAGGGAGAGTGCTGGATTCGATACGTCAAACTGAGTCAGGAACGTACTATTCTTCTGGCGATACCATTCAGACTGACGCTTTGATCAACCCAGGTAACTCTGGTGGTCCCCTATTAAACCTGAACGGTGAAGTTATAGGCGTGAACCGTGCCATTCAAACAGCCGGCACAAGCATCACCGGTGGTGCAGTCAACACAGGTATCGGGTTCGCGATTTCTTCCAATACCGTACGTAGGGTTGTACCTTCGTTGATCGAGAACGGATCGTACGCCTATCCTTACCTGGGTTTGTCCAGTTATTCCAATACTTCTCTGGCGATGATTGAGGCGTTGAAACTGCCGCAGTCGACCGGTGCTTATGTTGCCAGTGTTGTGGCAGGTGGTCCGGCGGACCTGGCAGGCATCAAAGGCGGAACCCAACCGACGGCTGTGCAGGGGTTGACCACAGGCGGCGATTTGATCATCGCGGTGGATGGCATCGAAATCAAAGATTTCAGTGAGTTGATGAGTTACCTGGTGTTGAACACCTCGGTGGGTGATGAGATTGTCCTGACAGTTATTCGCAGCGGTCAGACAATGGATATTCCAGTCATTTTGGGGCAACGACAATAGGCAGTTGAATCGTACTTAGAGAGGTCGCGCTTTATATGCGTGACCTCTTTTGCTACTGGAAGGAGACCGCCTACCTCCACACGGTTGGGCTTTATGTCCACCCAATGGGTTTGTCGATCGCATGAAGGGGAGGGAGATGAGCCTCCTCCGTACGGCTGGGCCTTGATCCAGCCAACAGGCATTATTTATTGAAAAAATCTTTTCGGATTTGAGGGTCGCGAGCCATACCTGCCATCAGCAAATCCATCAGGTTTTGAAGCAGGTCCTGCAAGTGGGGGTCGCGGCTGACATCGAGGTTGACCTCGACAGGCTTGCCGCTGTCCTGTTCCATGCGTTCCAGCAAGTAAGCCGAAAGCCATTGCGAGACCACCCCAAGCACGTAGGCAGCTAAATCTGTATCAACCCAGGTGGCGATGTCGTCATGGAAGACTCCCTGCGAGAGGAAAGCGTGGAAACGCCCATCACCTGAAAGGCGTTGACCTGTTTCGGGGTCGATGGAGCTGGTGATCGGGTTTTCAAAATTATGTCTGCGTTCGACCATAGCCAGAAGCGGGTACTTGAGTTCAAATGCCAGATCGATCTGTAAAAGACGCTGCAAGTAGCGGAAGGTATCCAGGTTATTGGCTGGCAGAGGAAGCGTTGAAATCAGCTCCATCTTCCTTTCTTTTGCGATATTAAGAATGTGTTTGTAAAGATCATCCATATTCTCAAAGTATTGATAAAAAGAACCTTTGGCAATACCTGAGTTATTGACGATGGTATTGACCGAGGCGGATTTCAAGCTGTTTTCAGCGAATTCCTGGATAGCAACACCTTCGATGAGATGGCGTTTTTCCTGGGGAAGATGAAAGAAAGTGACTTTTGGCATTATTCCTCTATATGACCGAATGGTCATATTATATGCAGTGCGATTCACATGTCAATGTTTTCATCTACAAGGTAATCTTTCTGAGAGTATTGCTCACAAAAGATTACAATTTTCTACAACTCGAATGAACTTAAGATAAAATCCTGCTATGGATCATATTTATAGTGACCGCAACCAATACTTTAGTCGAGATAAGAACGGTCCATGCGCGTTCTGCGAAGCGCAGGAAAAACCAGATAGTTTTGCAAACCTGATCGTTCATCGGGGTGAGAATAATTTTGTCATCCTGAATCTTTATCCCTATACCAGCGGGCATATGATGATTGTTCCTTACGCCCATACCAACCGTTTGGAACAGCTTTCTTCAGAACATCTTTCTGAAATGATGTTCCTGATCCAAAAAAGCATCCAGGTTTTGATAAAACTCTATTGTCCACAAGGATTCAACGTTGGTCTTAACTTGGGCGATGCTGGAGGAGCGGGGATCAAAGAGCATCTGCACTGGCACATCATACCTCGCTGGATTGGGGATGCCAATTTTATTACCGTGATCGGAAAGACGCGTGTATTGCCTGAATCGCTCGAGGAATCTTACGCAAAGATTCTGGAAGCCTGGCAGATTGAATAAAAAGAGAGCCTGAGCTCTCTTTTTTGTCATTTGTGTCAGTCGATCAGATTATTTCTCTCCCAATCCCTCTACATTGCCGATGCCCTGGATGCTTTGGGTCAGACTGGGCGTGCCATAATATCTCACATCATAGGCTCCGTTCAGGTCCAGATCCAGCGTTTCAGTTGCCCAGACCGTAGCCGAGACAGCCCCTTCAGTATGAAGGCTTATAGAAGCGCTCTGGAGGTCTTCGGCGTCATAATTGGTACCGCCTTTAAAATCCAGCATCTGGGATTTGGCAACGCCGCTGATGTCGATATCTGAACCTCCTTCGATGGTCAAATCGAGATCTCTGACATTCAGGTTTGCCATGTCAAGGCTTGCCCCTCCCTGCATCACGATAGCTAATGACTCACTTCGAAGATCATTTGCGATTATTTTAGAGCCGCCCTCAAGAACAAAACGGGTCAAACTTTCAAATGTGATGGTGATGGTGGGATAGTTGCGATCGGTTATCCAATCCAGTATGTCTCGTGAATGTTTGATCAAAAGGACTCCGTTGCGGACTTCGTAGGTAATCCCCTCGACAATATTTTTTGGACCTTCGATCAAGATGGCGTGTTTGTCGCCTTGAACCAGGAAGATCGGACCGGCAGCCTCGATGTCTATTTCAGTGAAATTTGAGAGAGTGTCGCCCACACCCACAAAACTTGTATCACCGGGGACAGGTGTTTCACGAGGTGTGAGACGTGGAAATACACAGGCAGTAATTGCGAAAATCAAGGTTGACAGAGTCAACAGAATTCTAAGTCGGTTCTTCATGATGAACTCCTTCTTTCTGCCTATATTCTACATCATAGTGAAAACGGCGAAAGTAAAAGTATAGGGATGTGTACAACATTGTGGGATGGGGGATATGACAATCAATCGCAATTGTGCCTGGGTTCGTTACCGAACGCAGACAATACAAAGAGGGAAGAAAAAGCCGGAATCAAAATTGGAATCCGGCTTACGAAAATGATTAGCTCTATGTTCGCGGATATGACGAACGTAATTGCCGGCGCAGCCACGATGCAGCTGGGTTCTCATAGTGCCGTACGACTAAAACAGACGTTGAAGTGCCTTTACGCACCCGATCTACTAATTCACCAAACAGATGTTCTCCGTGGGTATCGCCCTCGTAAGAACCGATGACTACCAGATCATATTCACGCTGGCGGGTTTCTTCGATGATTGCCGAAGCAGGGTCATTTCCACGAACAATATGGAGGTTCATGTTTCCAGGTATTTCTTCCAGCTGGACGATGACGATTTCCTGTAAGTAAGCCATCTGGTCTTCATATAGCTCATCATCCAACTCTTCGTCCACCATTCGGATTACATCGACACTGCCGTTATCTGCTTTTGCCAAACTTTCGGCAACCTGCACGGCAAACTTGGAGTGGAATCCACCACCAACAGGAACAAGAATGTTCTCAAGCCGGTCAATACCCCGGTCGAACAAGATACCGACACTTGAAAGTCCTGAACGAACGATTAGATCCAGAGTCTTATTAAACTTCGTTTGTTCATCTTCACCCACAGGCCACTTAAAAAGCAGCAAACGAACATTGTTATCGTTGCGCATTTCGTTGATGATGCCTTCGGCGGGGGTAGATTCAGTAACAGTCTTTGCATACATTGGAACGTTGCGTTCGACTGCATGTTTGATAAATTTCTCCAGCGTGTATTGGCGCGATTTTTCTAATTGAGTTTTTGCGTTTACGTTTTCTGATACCTGGGGGTCGATCACTTGCAATAAACACATGCTGACGTCATTTTGAACGTTGGCAATCCTTGCTCCGATGCGAATCAGGTTTTCCATGCCGCTATCTTGTTGGATCGGTACTAAAATGCGATATCGACCAGGGTCCTGGCTGCGTCTATGTTCAGCCTCCCACGAAGCAAGACCCAAACGACCATAATAATAGAGTGTGAAACTAGCAATGATAATACCCATGAAGATCAGCGCGCGCACTTCGGAGTAACTTAACACGATCAAGCATACCAACGAGGCGAGAATGGGGGTAAGCGGGAAGAAAGGCACCTTGAAAGGGCGGTGAATATATGGGTATTTTTTTCTAAGGGTGATCATGGAAAGATTGGATAAAAACAGAACGAACAGATATCCGCCAGAGGTGATGTAACTGAGGAAATCCACGGCACCGATCCCAGTAATGAGGATGGAGACTGCGCCAATGAAGATGATCGCCAGGTATGGAACTCTGGCTTTGTTGAGGTGAGAGAGGAAACCAGGCCAGGCACCGTCACGGCTGAGCGTGAAACTTTCGCGCGTTGCTGAAAGCATCGATGAATTGATGGAGGTTAGAGCACCAACCATGCCGGCAATGCCAATAATGGTCGCGCCGGGAGTTCCCAGGAACAAGCGAATCGTATCGGAAATTGCCGTTTCGGAACCAGCGATATTAGCGGACGTGCCCATCGCAACGGTGATCACCAGGGTATAGACCGAAACGATAAGGAAAAGGCTGATCATAATCGCCAGCGGTATGTTTTTGGTGGGATTTTTTACTTCTTCAGCGTCATCGGCAATAACCTCGAAACCGACATACATTGCATAGATGAGAGCGATTGTTTTAAGGATGATGCCAATGTTGACTACGCTATCGCCAGATTGGAACCAGCGTCCCGTTGGCAATAAGGTAGCGGTGCTGAAGCCGTTCGGCATAGTGAAGCCACCAATGACATAGATAGCAAAAGCCAACAGAAGTATGCCGCCCATGACCACCTGTATGTTCCCAACCTTGGTGACACCAAGGATGTTCAACACAACGAACAACAAGATCGCAGCTATTGCCACTGCCCCGATGCTCAAAGTGCTGGATGCTAAGCCAGGGAAGAAGACGGAGACAGAGTAGGCAAAGCCAACGGCTGAAAGAGCAGTGTAAAAAGTGCTCGAAATACAATCCATCGAGCCAACCAGGAAGGCGATCAGCCCTTTTCCCCAGGCTTCACGCACATAGGTCATTGCGCCGCCGGTCTCAGGGTAGGTGGTTGCCAATTCACAGTAATTTAGAGCGATGCTGAAACTGAGAACGCCCGCAATTAGCACAGCCCAAATTGCGGCTGGTCCAGCTACAGCAGCAGCATGACCTGAAAGAATGAAGACACCAGAACCGAGTGTTCCGGCTGTTCCCAACATGATGACCTGCGGCAAATTCAATTGGCGTTTGAGTGTTCGTTTACCTGCCATTTTGACTCCTATACCTGAAAGCATAAGGTTCGGCTAAGGAGATGGTGATCTCTTACCGAACCTGAATAATTTTATAAGTTAAGTGGCTATTATAATCCCGGTAAGTCAATGGCAAATAGTTCTCGTTTGTTAGACGGTTTTTAAGGCAGAAGTTTTGTGGTGGTAAGAAAACCAATTTATTTGGAAACCAAGACTATAATATCAAGAATGAGTATCTGTATTGACTATTCGGAGAGAATATGGCAAAGAGAAAATTAAAGCGACAACTCAATCTGCTTCAGGTAATCATGCTGG
>CAZDPK010000089.1:0-6413 GCA_964507335.1 uncultured Anaerolineaceae bacterium
TTGTTCACTCTCGCAACTGTAGTAATTATTGCGAGCATGGTTCTCGGCGCCTGTACAACCTCGCCAGCCGAAGAACCTGCAGTTGTTGAGCCTGTCGAGACCGGTGAAGAACTGGCCGTCGGTATTGTGCTCCCCACCAAGGACGAACCCCGCTGGATCCAGGACGAAACCCGTTTCAAGGATGCACTCACTGCTCAGGGTTATGCCGTGGAAATTCTGTTTAGCCAGGGCGATCCTGCTAAAGAGAAGCAAAACGTTGAAACCTTGATCTCCAAGGGCATCAAAGTTTTGATTATCTGCCCCCATGACGGAACTGCTGCCGCCGCCGCTGCTGAAGCTGCCCGCGCTGCCGGTGTAAAAGTTGTATCCTATGACCGCCTGGTCTTGGATACCGATGCCGTTGATTACTATGTGACCTTTGACTCAGTCGCCGTTGGTGCCGCCCAGGCTCAATTCCTGGTGGACAACGCCGCTGGCACTGGTCTGCCTCTGTATCTGTATGCTGGTGCATCCTCCGACAACAACGCTTTCCTGTTCTTTGAAGGCGCCTGGAATGTGCTGCAACCCAAGATCGCGGATGGTACCTTTGTAATCAAGAACTCCCCCGAAGCTGTTGCCCTCCAAGACAAAGCCACTCTAACCCGCGAAGAAATGGGTAAGATTGTTGGTCAAATCACGACCAACTGGGACTTCAATGTCGCCAAAGGTTTGGCTGAATCCAACCTGACCGCAGCTGCTGCTGAGGATAAGGGCGAAGTCTTTATCCTTGCCCCGAATGATGGCACCGCCCGCGCTATTGCCGATGCCTTTGCTGCTGATGCCGATGTGACCATGTACTATGTCACCGGTCAGGATGCAGAAAAAGCCTCTGTCCAGTACATTATTGATGGCAAGCAGCAAATGACCGTGCTGAAAGATGTTCGTACTCTCGTTGCTGATGCCATTGCAGCTGCAGTTGCTTTCCTTGATGGGAATACTCCTGAACAAACTCACACCTATAACAACAACGTCATTGATGTACCTGCCAAGCCATCTGCTGTGGTAACGGTCACCATTGACAATGTCAAAGCCGCTATTGTAGACTCCGGCTACTATCCTGCCAGCGATTTCACTGGTTTAGAGTAGTATCAATCTTAATTTTTCAAGTAGTGACTGGTTTCCCAGTCACTACTTGAATACCTAGTTTTAGCAGGAGATGCCTATGGAGACACCCATTCTTGAAATGAAGTCCATCACCAAGGAATTCCCTGGAGTGAAGGCTTTGGACAATGTAACCTTCAGTGTACGCAAAGGTGAAATCCACTGCCTGGTTGGAGAAAACGGTGCCGGCAAATCGACCCTGATGAAGGTACTCAGTGGGGTTCATCCTCATGGCACTTATTCCGGCGAAATTTTCGTCGAAGGTGAGTTACAAAAATTTGGTGGCATCCGCGAAAGTGAAAGCGCGGGTATCGCTATTATCTATCAAGAATTAGCATTAATTCCGGAATTATCCGTATACGAAAACATTTTTTTAGGTAACGAAGTCACCAGCGGCATGGTAATTGATTCAAACGAAGCGATTTCACAAGCAATAGACATCTTGAAAAAGGTGGGGTTGGATGTAAACCCTCTGACCAAAATTAAAAAGCTGGGCGTTGGAAAACAACAACTGGTTGAAATTGCCAAGGCTTTGAAAAAAGAAGTAAAGATCCTCATTCTGGACGAACCAACAGCAGCACTGAATGAAACCGATAGCGATAACCTATTGAACCTGATTGGCGGTCTCAGAGACCAGGGTGTAACTTGCATTCTCATCTCCCACAAATTGCGCGAAGTTTTAGAAATCGCCGATACTATTACAGTTTTGCGAGACGGAAAAACTGTGATTACACTCGATGCCCACAAGGATGTTGTTAATGAGCCTGTCCTGATTAAGCACATGGTCGGACGAACGATCGATAATGTCTTTCCGAAACGAGAGAAAATTACCATTGGTGATGAAGTACTCAGGCTTGAAGATTGGAGCGCTTTTTCGTATGGTTTGGGTCGGGACATTCTCAAGAACATCAACATCAATGTTCGGGCAGGTGAGATTGTTGGAATTGCTGGTTTAATGGGCTCAGGTCGCACTGAACTGGCGAAGAGCATCTTTGGCAACCCGGATCATTATCGCTTGAGTGGAAAAGTATTCATCAATGGTGAAGAACAAAAATTCCGCGACCCAGGGGATGCAATCAAGGCATCTATTGCTTATGTTACTGAAGATCGGAAAGGCAACGGTTTGATCCTGATCGATGATGTTAAACACAACATCAGCCTGGCGAATCTAAAAGAAATCACCTCTGGTGGAGTGATTAATGAGAATGAAGAGATCTTGATTGCTAACAAGTATCGCTCTGAGCTCAATATCAAAACGCCCAGCATCCAGCAAAAGGTGCGCAACCTCAGTGGTGGAAACCAGCAAAAAGTTTCATTGGGTAAGTGGTTATTTGTCAAACCTGGATTTTTGATCCTGGATGAACCAACGCGCGGCATTGACGTTGGTGCCAAATATGAAATTTATACAATTATGAATTCATTGGTAGAACAGGGCATGAGTATCCTCATGATCTCGTCTGAACTGCCTGAAGTTCTTGGCATGAGTGATCGAATTTATGTCATGTCTGCCGGGAAAATTAATGGAGAAATGCCAGTCGAAGATGCCACGCAGGAAAGCATCATGGAACTGGCAGTGGATTACTAGGAGACGTTCATGGAAGATTCAAAACAAACACCAAGCACACAGGCTCGAATGAAAAGCTTGCTGGATATCTTGAAGACGAACATCGGCGATTATTTTATGTTCTTCGCGCTTGTCATTATTATGATTTTCTTCACGGTAACTACAGACGGCGTCTTTATCTCCTCCAGGAACATCAGCAACCTGATCAACCAGATGGGTTATATCGCTGTACTGGCAGTGGGCATGACACTAATTATTGTCATTCGTCACATTGAACTTTCAGTTGGATACCTGGCGGGCTTTTTGGGCGCTTTTGCTGCCATTGCCATGACCTTCTGGGGCTGGCCGGTTTTTGCGGTCATTCCAGCTGTGATGGTTTTGGGTATGCTTGCAGGTATGCTTACTGCCACACCTGTAGCCAAACTGGGTGTGCCCGCCTTCGTTTCGACCATGGCAGCGGGCCTAATATTCCGAGGAGCGCTGCTTCTGGTGACAATGGGCACCGGCACCATCGTCATTAGAGATCCGATATTCAACGCGATTGGCAACGGATTTATCCCTGATTTGCCATTGGAAGGATTTCTACCCGGAAGGCACAAACTCACATTGATCATTGGGCTGATAGCAATAATTTTCTCCATCTATTCATCCATAAAAAACCGAAAAACGAAGCAATCTTATAATTTCACTGTATCGAGCTTTGGCTTGTTTATTGTGCAGTTAGTGCTTATTGCAGGCTTGATCGGCTATATTTCCTGGATTCTTTCAGGCTACAACGGAATTTCCTGGAGCCTCGTGATTTTGCTTCTGGTAGTTCTGGTGTTTCAGTTCATCACGACTAAAACCCCGTTGGGACGCCATATTTACGCTGTTGGTGGCAACCCTGAGGCAGCAGAGTTGAGTGGTATCAGTGTTTCAAAAATTACTTTCATTGTGTTCGGTGCAATGGGACTGCTTTCTTCTCTTTCCGGCATCATGTACGCCTCGCGCTTACGGTCTGCGACGACCACAGCTGGTCTCGGTTTTGAGACAGATGCAATCGCGGCAGCATTCGTGGGCGGCGTATCAGCAGCTGGTGGTGTTGGCACGATCATCGGTTCGATTATTGGTGCTCTGGTGATGATGTCTTTGACCAGTGGAATGAACTTGATGGGGATTGATATCTCCATTCAATACATAGTTCGTGGCGCTGTACTAGTTTTGGCAGTCGTATTCGACCGCATCACTCGAAGAAATCGCTAAGATTTCAAGGATCGCAATTGAGGAGATGGGAAACCATCTCCTTTTTTTATCAAGGACAGCAGTGGAGATAAACAGAAAAACTGCAAGGCAAGACAAATCGGCTCTCGGTTTGACCTCCTGACAAAGGAAGGCTGGTATTCACTACGTCAACATATTCTTGTCCTCGTCAGTGATAAAATTGAATCCAATTAACTTCAAAAACCAAGGAGGTTGCTATGATTAATGACTTAATGAGAGATGCCAAGGGACGAATGCAGACCGCGCTGGATGTCTTGAGCGATGATCTGGTGGGCATCCGCACCGGTCGCGCTTCTCCCGCCCTGGTTGAGAAACTGCAGGTGGAGTACTACGGCTCTGAACTAAGCCTGATCCAATTGGCGACCATAAGTGTGCCAGAAGCACGCCAACTGATGATCCGACCTTTTGATGGATCTTCTTTGAGGGCGATTGAAAGGGCGATCCAGGCATCCGACCTGGGACTGACACCCAGCAATGACGGTAAAGTCATTCGATTGAACCTGCCCCCTCTAACAGAGGAACGCCGTCGTGACCTTGTCAAAATGGTCAATAACCGCCTGGAAGACGCACGCGTTGCTATCCGCAATATTCGCCGTGACACATTGAAAGATATTCGCGACTTTGAAAAAGAAAAAATGATTTCCGAAGACGAACTTCATCAGGGCGAGGACGAACTGCAAGATCTGACAAACGAGATGATTGACCAGGTTGCAGTTATAGGCAAGCGAAAAGAAGAAGAAATTCTGGAATTCTAAAGTGAAAGAGAAAAAGGATCTACCTGTACCTGCCCATGTTGCCATCATTATGGACGGCAACGGAAGATGGGCAAAAGCACGCGGCTTGCCGCGACTGGCTGGTCATCGCGCTGGTACCAAAAACCTGCGTCCGATCATTCGGGCGGCTGCTGATGCTGGTATCAAGCACATCACATTTTATGCCTTCTCAACCGAAAATTGGAACCGCCCGGAAGACGAAATTTCTGGTCTCATGGCGTTGCTGGCTGAGTTTCTTGAAACTGAACTCCAGGAACTACATAAAGAAGGCGCACGCCTGCTTCACATTGGACACCTCGAGGGTTTGGCTCCTACATTGAGAAAAAAAGTTGAAGATGCCATCGAACTGACCAAAAACAATACACGCATCGACGTTATCCTGGCGTTCAATTACGGCGGTAGAGATGAGATTATCAGCGCGGTCAAAAAACTGATTGAAGCCGGTACACCGGCTGAGGCCGTGGATGTCAACACGATGAGCGAAGCCATGTTTACGGTTGGCACACCTGACCCGGATATTGTCATCCGCACATCGGGCGAGAAGCGCACCAGCAACTTTTTGACCTGGCAAACTGTATATAGCGAATGGTTCTTTCCAGAAGTTTACTGGCCAGATTTTGGGGAGGCAGACCTGCGAAAGATTTTGGAAGAATACTCCAAACGCGACCGCCGTTTTGGCGGTTTGAGCAAGAAGTAATGCTTAAACAGAGGGTGCTCTCAGCGGTAGTCTTTGTACCCCTGTTTTTGGGTATTGCCTATTTGGGAGGATTAACATTTGATATCTTTTTGGCGTTAATCCTGTCATTTGCTGGCTTTGAATTTGCCCGCATGATTGATGCCTCCGGTTATGAGGTCTCATTTATTCTGGTGATTGGAGCAATCCTTGCAATAACTTTGTTGAGGATCTTGAGCAGCATTACCATTAATTTCCTCTTCCTTCCTGTGGCTTTGGCTTTTCTGGGAGGGTTTGCGTTGTGGAAATATGAACATAATGACCACCAGGCATTACAGAGTCTGACAATCCAATTATTTGGGGTGTTTTATATCGGTGTTCTCGGTACGTATGGCATTGCACTTAACCACAGCGGGACCCATGGAAATTTATGGGTTGTGGCAACCGTTGCTCTCGTTTGGTTGGTTGATGCAGGTGCATACTTTTTTGGGACGCGTTTTGGGAAAAGGGTGGTGTTGCCCCAACTCAGCCCAAAAAAGACTCTGGAGGGCTTCCTCGGTGGAACACTTGTGGGCTTGCTCTCGGGATTTGTGATTGGTTTGATCTTGAATGGTGTCTTGCCAGAATTGGGCCCTTGGAAAGGCGCTGTGCTTGGTTTGATCATGGGACCGGTGGCGTTTTTTGGAGACGCGTTGATGAGCTTAATCAAGCGCACTATGGGCGTCAAAGACACTGGCAAACTCTTGCCTGGTCACGGCGGGGTTCTGGATAGGCTGGACTCCATGCTCTGGGCGTTGGTGGTGGGAACGTATTTTGTAATGCTGCTTGGGTAGGCTTTTGCCCTAATCATCCTCTGAATCTAAGTAAGGCGAAACGACAAGGACCGAGGCATGCCTCGCCTCTTAAACAAACACCCCCTCCTGGGAGGGGATGAAGGGGGGGGGCTTCAAAGCGGGCGATCGGATTCGAACCGACGAATGTTAGCTTGGAAGGCTAATGCCTT
>CAZDPK010000090.1:0-6381 GCA_964507335.1 uncultured Anaerolineaceae bacterium
CCGGTGATCGCGCGCGCAAACGAGATTTTGAAGCAGTTGGAAGCCAGCTCGGGTTCAACATTGCCAGACAACAAAGAGGAGAAAGAGCAATTGCGATTGTTCCCGGAGAACAACCCCTTCATGGATGCGTTTAATAAGCTTGATTTAGAATCGCTCACACCTATCCAGGCTTTGAATAAGCTCTACGAGTGGAAGAAAGCTTATTTCAAGGAAAATTAGGTAAGACTTTCGTTTCTACGTTTGATTCCATAAGGGAGGGGCTCGTCTGCTCCCGGAAAACTTAGTCTATACTTTGGTTACTTAGGGAGGCAAGCCTCCTCAGTACGATTAAAATCACAGGACAGCGTGGGAGCCGTCCCTTGCATTTAAAAAAGGATACTATTCGCCTTGTAACCAATCGGGTTGACCGTTGAGGAAAGCTTTGCCAGGCATTGGTTTTTTTCCTTCGGGCTGGACCGTATCGAGCACCAGTAAACCATCTCCAGTGCAGATGGCAGGAAGTCCATTGACAACAAAACGTCCGCTGGGATCACACACAAAAGTCGGGTGGAGGTGCGCTTCAAGGATTTTCAGGCGTTTTCCCTGCCATTCATACACCGCTCCAGGCCAGGGTTGGTAGGCATTAATCCGATTGAGCAATGTCTGGGCAGGAAGGCTGAAATCCAAATAGCTATCCTGCTTGGTGAGTTTTGGAGCGTAACTTTTGCGGGATTCGTCCTGCGGGACTGCACCCAAAGTGCCTCGCAAGTAGGCAGGTAAAATCTCTATCAGAGTTTTAGCACCCAGGTGGGCAAGTTGATCGGATAGTTCTATTGCATTTGTGCCAGGGCGAATGGGCACCGCACGCTGAGCCAGGATTCCACCAGTGTCCATGCCCTCATCCATCAGCATGATGGTCACGCCAGTTTCAGCATCACCATTGGCAATAGCGGCTTGAATCGGGGAGGCACCCCGCCAGGCAGGCAATAGCGAGGCGTGCACATTGATGCACCCTTTGGTAGGCATCTCAAGTACGGCTTTCGCCAAAATCTGTCCAAAGGCTGCTACAACGATCAGATCAGGCTTCCATTCTGCGAGCTGGGCAACTGCAGTGAGTTTGCGCAGAGATTCTGGCTGGAATATGGGAAGACCTAATTCCTGGGCGAGCATTTTAATGTCAGAAGGTTGTTCTTTACGTCCGCGACCTGCCGGACGATCAGGTTGGGTGACTACACCTACCACCTCATAATTGTTGTGCAATTCTTCCAGGGTCGGAAGGGCGAAATTGGGTGAACCCATGAAGACAATACGAAGGGACATGGAGAAATTTTATCACAAGCAATTTTGTTTATACAAATTCTCAATATATTGGTAAAGGTGTAACAATTCGCACAAACAGGTTATTAATGAGTCTGTCAGGATAGTTTATAATTGAACCATAAAGTGAAAGTGAGGTTTCTATGACTGATCAAAATGATTTTATTGAACCTGATCCTGTGGTTATTGATGCCCATGGAGATGGCTCTGACGAGCCGGTTTTCACCACCCAACCCGGTCTTGAGCAATCCGAAGAGAATACTCTGGCGATGTTTGCTCACCTGGGAATTTTCTTGAACCTGTTCACCGTTGTACTCGGACTTTTACCTCCTCTGATAATCTATTTTGCCTATAAAGATCGCTCCCGGTATGTTGCCTATCAAGCTATGCAAGCATTGGTTTTTCAAGGTGCGTTTTTCTTTGGAGCGGGTATCCTGGCAGCAATTGCCTGGGCGCTCTCGGCTGCTTTGAGCCTTGTTTTGGTAGGTATCTGTGGGTTCCCGATTGCTTTGCTTTTGAGCCTGATCCCCGTTGGCGCGCTGATCTATGCAATTGTGGCTGCCGTTGATACTTATCACCATCGTGATTTCAAGTATTGGATGGTTGGTGACTGGGTACGGGATACGTACGAAGGTTAGGATTTGTAACTTTGAGACAATTTGAGCGGCTTAACAACCGCTCATTTTTTTTAGATAGTATCAACCTTGATCTTGCTGGCGTCCTCGCCGAGCAAGTCTATTGACTGAAGGTTTAAAGGAAAATCGAGGCTTTCGTGAGTTTGTGTGCTCAGTCCTTTGAGGAGGCTTCGCGTTCAGCAAACCGGCACAATCAGAGCCTGCCTATGAATGATTATTATCGCAAGATCGATGTTTAATACGGTGGAGTAGCAGACCCAGGCTGAAGGCGAGAGCAGCGATAAACAATAACCCCAGGCTGGCAATGACGATGGCGCCTATTTCGCTTCTGCGCTTGAAAACCTGCGAGGAAACCAAGCGGTCTTTCAAATCCTTCACAAAAATGGGTTCAGGTACGTAGCGTTCCATTTGTTGGGCAAGTTGTCGTTCAAACCCGCTTAATTCTGTATCAAATTCATCAGCTATCATCATGCCGTTATCCTTCTCATTGATCTATTAAACCCCTTACTCATTCAGAGGATACGTGCGTCCTTGTTTTGTTTTGCGCGCTCCTTCAGTTCAACAAGGGTGCGGTGGTACAAGCTTTTAATGGCTCCTTCGGTCTTCCCGAAGATTTGACCAATCTCTTCATTCGAAAGTTTTTGAACATATTTGAGAATGATCAATTCCCGTTTTTGTGGAGAAAGGTCATTGACCAATCCCATCAGAAAAGCATTCTCCTGTTCTGTTTCCAAGAGGTGTTCAGGTGCGCTGCTCCTGTTTGTATCTTCCACTACCAGGTTTTCAATCGAAATTTCCTGAATTTTCGACCGATCACGATGGTAGTTGGCAACCAAGTTGTGGGCAATCCGGTACAACCATGCTGAAAATGGCAATCCCATGTGGCGATATCCCCCAATATTTCGTAGTGCTTTGAAGAATACTCTGGCAGTCAGATCCTCAGCATCGCCTGCGCCTCCAACCCGAAAGTAGATATAGTTATAGATACGTTCTACATAACGCTCATACAGCAGACCAAACGCCTCAGGGTCGGTCCGGGCAGCGTTGATCAGAGCAACTTCTTCGCTTAGGTCGCTTTTTCCTTCAAGCATTCTCTGATTATAGTACAGGCTCAGTCTGAGTAAAAACGGGCATATAGACCTTGCCTGCTGTCTGGTTTATTCAAGAAGCGTGGCATTAAATAAGGTACAATATTATAGATGGCGAAGTTTGCGATGACCTTGAATAGATGCTACGGTCGCGTTACTGTAGTCGAGGTATTTTTGTATCATTTTTCAACCCTTTTCTCCAATTTTATGACAATTCAAAACACCACCTCTGCCCGCGGGCAGAGAGACCATTCTCACCTGAGGTAATTCTATGAGCGACTATTTATTTGAAAAACGTGTTGAAGATTATGATCCCAATGTGAAAGGTCTGGTCGATTTCGAAACCGAACGCCAGGCACGTCGGCTGATCATGATTCCTAGTGAAAGCATCGCTCCAAAAGCAGTGCGCGATCTGCTGGCATCGCCTTTCACGAACATCTATGCAGAAGGTTACCCTCGCCCGGAAACACGTTATCAGGACGAAGCCACCATTATGGATTATGCTCTCCAGCTGGGTCGCTATCGGCGGCACAGTGATGGTCGCTACTACAAAGGTGTGGAATATGTCGATATGATCGAAGCGCTCGCTCGACGGCGCGCAGCTGAGCTTTTTGCTGCCAACGACTTGATTGCAGACGATCTTTGGGTCAATGTTCAGCCTCTCTCCGGTGCTCCTGCAAATACTGCAGTTTACACGGCACTGATCAAACCAGGCGACAGCATCCTGGGCATGGATTTGCTGCACGGAGGTCATCTGACTCATGGTTCTCCGGTTAATCGTTCCGGTTTATTCTATAACGCGCATTCCTATACTGTTGATCCTAAGACCCAAAAGCTGGATTACGATGAAATCTTAAAAACTGCGAAAGAAGTAAAACCAAAGGTGATTATTGCCGGCTTCACTTCTTACCCCTGGATCCCGGATTGGCAAAAATTCCGCGAAATCGCGGACGAAGTTGGCGCTTGGTTGCTGGCAGATGTCTCGCATATTGCCGGATTGATTGCCGCAAAGAAGGTTGCTTCTCCGATCGGCATTGCTGATGTCGTTAGTTTTACGACCCACAAGACCCTCTGTGGTCCTCGCGGTGCGGTGGTAATTTGCCATGATCGCGAACTGGGCGAGCAAATTGACAAGGGTATTTTCCCCGGTGAGCAAGGCGGACCACATGTCAACACGATCGCAGCAATGGCACTTACCTTCAAACTTGCCACGACCAATCAGTTCGTCGAATTGCAAGAGCAGACCCTCAGGAACGCCAAGGCTCTAGCCGACGCTTTCGTGGAACTGGGAGTAAAAGTGCCTTACGGTGGTACCGACAGCCACATGTGCCTGGTTGACTGTAAATCCTACAAGAGCCCGGATGGCGTCCCTTTGAACGGTGACCTGGGAGCACGAATCCTGGACCTGGCAGGTATTGTGGTTAACCGCAATACGATTCCAGGTGATAGATCGGCCTTGCGCTCAAGTGGTATCCGCATGGGCACCACCTGGTTAACACAACGGGGCTTCAAAGAAACTGACTTCCGCGCCATTGCGGGTTTAATTGATCGACTGTTCAAAGCTACTACCCCCTATTACATGATCGGACGAACTGGCAATAAAACCCGCGCCAAAGTCGATTTCGAAACGCTCATCCGCATTAATAGTGAAGTACGTGTCATGGCAGATGCCAAACCTGGCATTGATGAAATCCAGCAATTACACGGCTTCCCACACTATTTCTACCTCGAGGATCATCCACGCTCAGGTTTTGGCGCGTTGGAGATGACCGGCGAAACCGTAAGGTCTTTCCTGAACCTGACCATGACCAGCGACGTAGAAGCGTTGGAGCCAGGTGATTCGCAGAATACAATGATGCACACCACTTCGGGCGACATCGAAGGCGTGCTGACCTGCAAAACCCCTTATCGCTACATTCTGACCGTGCCAGGCGACAAGCTGGGGTTGGCTGGACTTTGGATTGTCGGTCTTTCCACCGGTTTCATCTATTACGATGAGGATTTGACTCAAAGAATTCCCGGTCCAATTTCGATCAATAAAGCCGATCCGGTTTGGGTGAAGCCCGAAGGCGACGCCGTCGATTATTACAAGCCATATTTCGTGGGTATGCCCAAGGACGTAAGTTTTGAAGCCCGCCCAGACTTCGTTTGGAACGAACCTGTGGATGCGCCCGTTAAGCGCACCCCGCTCTATGACACGCATGTTGCTTTAGGTGCCAAGATGACCCCCTTTGCTGGCTGGGATATGCCGCTCTGGTATTCCTCGGTCCTGCAGGAACATCTGGCTACCCGCCAGGCAGCCGGCCTGTTTGACGTGACCCACATGGGCGCCTTCATGGCAGAAGGTCCGGATGCTGCAGTCTTCCTCGATTCTGTTTGCGGCAATGACGTTCTATTCCGCGAAGTCGGTGAGTCAGTCTATACCCATTTTATGGACCCAGACGCAAATGTGATCGACGATCTGATCATCTATCGCATCGCCAAAGAAAAATACTTGCTGGTGGTTAATGCTGCTAATGAAGAAAAAGATTGGGCATGGCTAAACGCAGTCAAAGATGGTGAAGTTGTGGTTGATCGGGAACGCCCATGGGTGACCATTTTTGGTCGCAATGTGATTTTGCGCAACCTCAAAGACCCCAAAGAAGGCAAAGACATGCTGGTTGATATTGCATTGCAAGGACCTCTCAGCCGGGATATTTTGTGCGCAATTGCCGAACCGGCAGAACAGCGCAAGATCCGCCGCTTGAATCGCAATCAACTCTGCCAGAGCGTGGTCGGTGGTGTGAATGTGATCGTCTCACGCACCGGATATACCGGTGAAAAGATGGCTTTCGAACTTTTTGTCCATCCGGATGACGCCGTCCGATTCTGGAATGCAATCATGGAAGCTGGCACCCCAATGGGTATGCTGCCCAACGGTTTAGGCGCGCGTGATTCACTGCGCACCGAAGCCGGACTGCCCCTATACGGGCACGAGATGGGCGGCGATATGAACCTGACGATTGGTGAAGCCGGATTCCTGCCCTTCCTGAAATTGAATTCAGCCTGGTTCATCGGCAGGGATGCCTTTGTCAAGCGCGAATCTGAACGCACCGGCGTGGTCGCTCGTTTTACTTTTGACGAAAAAGCTGTTCGCATGGCTCACCATGGAGACCCTGTCTGCGACCTGAAGGGACGCATGATCGGAAAAGTCACCAGTTGTGCAATCGATAGTAATGGTTACTTAACTGGTCAGGCGTTTATTGACAGAAAAGCTGCGGTTGAAGGCACCAAAATATTCATCTTCCAAAACGCGCCAAACTGGAGGCAAAATCCACCCGCTCAACTCACCCCTGGCGATCGGGTAGCCCTCCCTGGCGCGG
>CAZDPK010000091.1:0-5879 GCA_964507335.1 uncultured Anaerolineaceae bacterium
CCCCCAACCGAGACGTCTGTGCCCAGCCCCACCCTCAGCCCTTCGCCAACTTCGACCCAGTTGCCCTCGCCTTCACCAACCGCGACCGAAACCCCAGTCGGATTTAGCCTGGCATCAAACCCTAACAACTGGCTCTGGCTTCTGGCAATTGCAGCTGTTGGTGTGGCAGTTTATTTTGTGATAAACGCAAACAATTCACAGAAAAAATCGGATTGACCCCAAAAAACTTAAACCCCGTGGAAGCCAGATATGTTGAATTATGGTATATCGGGGATGATACTTTGGTCAAACTCGAAACCATCCATAGTGAGTCGATTAAGTATGGTCGATCGAATCTCCTCTTTGGATGAATAATCATTCTCAGAGCAAGTACCCACATATGACGGAACATTACCGGTAGACCAGGTTAAATTTTCGAGGTTTAGCCGGTAGTAGCGATCACAATCGATAATGGTGATACGGTCGAATTGATAAAACGGCGGTGTAAAATAATCGTCTTTCAATAACCATTCGCCAGACCCCGTTTTATCTTCAGCTTGTTTCGTTCCCACAGATAACACCAGGTTGTCAGGATAATCCTGCGCAAACATGGACCTTCCCGGAGCCATCCAGGATGGTTGGGGTTGTCCGATGATATCAAGAATGGTTGGGGCAATATCGAGGTGTTGGGTATTTTCGGTTGTGATCACCCGGCTGATGTTAGATGGAAGACGGATGATCATCGGCAATCTGTTAGCAGTGCTCAGTTTTTGACCATGATCGCTGGTTATGATGATCAACGTTGACTCTAATTCTCCGGAGGCTTTCAGACCTTGAAAAAGCTGTTCAAGCGCTGAGTCGACATCCACAATTGCATCGTCATAAAGATCGGTATTCCAAGGTTTCTGCTGGGTGCAATCTATTCCCGAAGAAAACTTGGTTGATTCTGGGTAAAATTTTTCTCCATGCGTTCCCATCCAATGGATTTGGACAAATACTGGTTCCTTGTTTTGATTTATTAACTCCACAGCCTGGTAAACCTTGTCCAAGTCATTAAAATCTTGCTGGGTTTGCGTGATTTGTTTGAATGTGTTCTCCATGGTTTCAATGAAGAAGATGTGTTTCATTCGACTGAGCAAACGACCTTCAACTTCTTTTATAAACAAGACTGTTTTACTTGGAACATGTGTATTAAGGTAATTGGTAATGCTGTTTGATGCTAAAGAAACACCATTTGACTCATTAAAGCCGTCCACCAAGTTTTGGTTTGAGGCATCAATATAGTGGCGAACTGTCAGTTGCGCAGAGTAGTATCCCCAATCACGCAGGATCGCCGGTAGGTGCTCAAGGCTATCCGACCCCTGGAGCAAGTCTGGAGGGAACAATACCCTGGTGACAGTGGGATACTTTCCGGTTAGTACGGAAGTAATGGATCCCGTTGTGTTAGCGGCATTATTGAAGTGGTTAACACTCATAACCAGGTCATCTTTTATCGAATCCAGGAAGGGTGTGGTCTCTCTTTCATATCCGTAAATGCTCATATTCTTTGCATTCACGCCATCAGCGGTAAACAGCAAGATGTTTGGCAAATCTTTTGGAGTGGAAAAAGAATGAGCATCTCCATTTGCGCCAGAAGGAATGCGAATAACCCAAAGTAAAAACGCGGCAGGAAAAATTAAAATCAGGATTACTATGAAAATGCCCAGCTTCTTGTTCGTCTGCCTCCCGGCTCGTTGATTTATAAACCTTGCCATTCTAAAGTTGATGAGAAGCAACATCCCAACCCAAATCACCAGGTAAACAACTCTGATATTGCCAGAAGAATCAACAATCCCAAATTTGAATAATGTGTAGGTAAAGTTATCGATGAGCAACAGGCTTAAGGTAGCAAGCACTGCGGCTGGAAGTAAAGATAACAGATGGGCAAATATTCGAATCTGTTTGTGAAAGATGGAACTGATCAATAACCCGGGAATGGATAAGAGTAACAATACAGCCACGATCAAAACAGAGCTAAAAAGTAAAACCCCGAATTTCTCAGAAACCGCAGCTGTGTTAAGAAAAGAAGGTTTTGTCGAAATAAACAGCCATTCCATGAATACTAAGAGAACGCCGCTCAAGACATTGATCAGTAAGCTTGATTCCCAGAAGTTAGCTATGTGTTTAGTCTTTATAGATTGAGTTGGCGTGTTCATTTCTTTTTAAGCAGGAATAGCGTTCGTTCAGAACCGGGAACGTTCTCCTCGCTGATAATCTCATAGAGGTCAGAAAAGGCATTCCTGAAGCCCTCAAGTGAGTAATGCGGAAAAATATCCACTCTTGATGCCAACAACCTCTGTACTTGTGAGTCACATTTTGGAACAAATTCCAAGATCAGATACTCACCAAGATCAGAAAAATATCTGGCTATGTCCGGCAAGGGAACGTTGTTTGAGATCGCCAAATGATGGATTAAAGCCAGCGCCATCACCAGGTCAACCGGACCACGCGCCTGCATCGATTGACGTTCTGCATTATGCCAGCCCAGGCTTGGTGACGGGTTGGTGAGGTCCATTACCAGAGGAAGCATAAATTTCTCTTTGCTTTTCTTCACCAAATCATAATTCTGCTGGACCGCACCCGGATCAATATCAAAACAAATTGTTGGAATGTCCATTTCGCTAGCTGCCCGACTAAACTCACCAGTATTGCCGCCCAAATCCCAAACCTGTTTTGGATTCACTCTTTCAATAAACGATTTTACAAGCCTGCGTTTGCCTTCAAACGAGTCTTTGGTGTAATTGTTATCCTGGTAGTAATCCTTCCACTCGGTTTCGATCGATTTCACTCTCAATTTCCGAACTGTAGAAAGTAAATTGTCAAACAAACCATTCAACCCCAATTTACTGAATTGACCCTTTATTTCCTCTTGTGAAATTTCTTTATCCGCATAGCGCTGCTGAGATTTGGCATGGAGGTGGATATGGGTCGCCAAACCAAAATTAAACCTGGTGCTGGCAGGGAGAAGTCCGCTGGCAAGATCTAAAGGAATGCCGTCAATGTACACTTTGAGCAATTGCACCATGCGAATGTCAGTGTGAGCCATCAAAGCCAGGGGAGCCAGAAAGTGTTGGCAGAACTGTTTGTATGCCACCCAGGGCAAGCCTTCTTGATACTTCTCAAAGGAAAGCGTATCAATAAATATGGGTCGACCTTGATGAAATTGAATGTTGTAAGCGCTGGCATCTTTGAGGCTCATGCCAAACTCAAGCGCTCTCCGCGCAATCGAAAGAGTCAGGATGGCTGCATCCTTGAGCTGATTGAAACACCACTCATAAGGATAGGAGATGAAGTCAACTACCTCGGGTTGAATGACTTTATAGGCAATCTCTGGATACGCTGCAAGGGTAAGGTCAACTTCTTTATGGGATACCAAAGTTTTTGACTTTGTGAGCTGCTCATACAGACCGGATCTCATCAGCATATCGTAGTGTTCGCGATATTCTTTGTTGACCTGTCGATACATCTGACCGTCTACGGTAAACATGAAACCACTTGGATCTCTAAAAGATCCGCTCACATTCTCAGGCATTTACTGGCCGTCCAGTACATCGTTACAGCAAGCTAAGTAAGTCACTCGATTCTTTCTGAATAACTTGGAGAAGGCTCTTCTACCACGGTGGTAGGATCAAGAATTGTTTCCGATTGCCTCTTATTGCGTGTGAAAAAGCCTTTGATTTTTTTCCAGAACACACGCACAAACACACCCAAACCTAATACCGCCCCAAGGATCAGTTGAATAATGATGCTGCCCGAACCCGGGTCTAGATAATTATGTGCAGCGCCTCGAATGATTGCATGAATGATTAAATTATTCACTAAGAAAACCTCAATGCTTGTAATCCCCCTATCATAACATAGGTATGAAGCGATACCTTTCTTGAAATGCTTGATCTTTCAAGTGCAAAGTTTTTTTAGTGAATCAGTTTGGTATCAATTGCCTCTATTAACTCACCAACTGTTTTAAATCCAAAGGCTTCCTGCTGGGTAAATTCGACATCAAACTCAATTTCTAACGAAGTGATCAGGTTGATATGGGAGAACGAATCCCAACCCACCACGTCGCTTGCAGTCATCTCATCAAAGATTTCTATCGTCGGGTTGTCAAAAACCTCCCGAAAGACATCGTTCATCCGTGAAACCACATCATTTGCTTCCATCTTATTCCTCCATCGTGGAGAGATCCCCCACATCCTGCCCCAGGTATTGTTTCTTCAACACCCGCCTCATCACTTTTCCACTTTTTGTTTTGGGAATTTTATCAGTGAACACGATTTCCTTCGGTGAAGCCAACGAAGCCACCTTTTTTGACACATACAGCTTGATATCCATGTCCAGTTTTCGCATTGACTGGGCTTGTTGGTCGTGGACCACAAACGCGACCACTTTTTCGTAGAGGAGGTCGTCGGGCAGCCCCACCACAGCGCAATCCAACACATGTGGCACTTCCATCACAGCCGACTCAATCTCAAAGGGGCTGACCAGGTGACCGGCAGTATTGATGACATCATCACTTCTGCCAATGTACCAGAAGTAACCATCTTCATCCCGATAGGCGATATCGCCTGAGCTGTAGAAATCGCCCAGGAATTTTTTTTGGTACACAACCGGGTTGCCAACATATTCTCTGAACATGGAATTCCACGGTTTGCGGATGCAAAGCAATCCCTGGGTGTTGTCCGGGAGAGGATTATCCTGGCTTTCAAGAATGGCTGCCTCGAGGTAGGGAAGCGGTTTACCCATTGAGCCCGGTCTCACTTCCAATCCAGGCCGATTGGCAACCATGATGCTGCCGGTCTCGGTCTGGAACCAGGTGTCGTAAATCTCACAGTGGAACACCTTGCGCCCCCAAAGTACCAGGTTGGGGTCCAGGGGCTCGCCAACGGTATAGACACTCTTCAACGAGGCCAGGTCGTATTGCTGGTAGAACACTTCTGGCTGCTGCGCCATCATGCGAAACACGGTTGGCGCGGTGTAGAAGATATTGATTTTGTGTCGTTCAATGATGCGCATCCACAAATCGGGGTCATAATTCGCTTCCAGTTGGATCTGGGTTAGCCCAGAAGCCCAGGGCGCGGTGATGCCGTAGGTGGTGCCAGTCACCCAGCCTGGGTCAGCCGTGCACCAATACAGATCTTCCGGATTGGGCTGCATCACAGCCTCGAAGCTGCGCAGGTGATCGATGATTGCGGCATGGCAATGCTGAACAGCCTTGGGCTTCCCGGTAGAGCCGGAGGTGAAGTGGAAATGCGAATATTGCCCGGGATCAGTATCTGGAGTAACAAACTCTGTCGTAGACTGAGCAAATTGATCGCGGATGCCAACAAACTGACCCTCTGGTCGATCCTCGTCAACCAACAGCACCTTAAAGGAGGGATCTAGTTTTTGTAAGACCTTGACTAGGCGAAAGTTCATTCTGGAGGTAGAGATGATCGCCTTGGTATCGGTATCCTTGATACGTTCCACAATTGAATCTTCACCGATGCTGTTGAAAAGGATACAGCTGACCAGACCAAGTTTGAGCGCACCCAGGAAGAAGGCATACATTTCCACCGTCTTGGAGAGTAATAACATGATCCGGTCGCTTTTTTGGAAACCATACGATGCAAGGAGATTGGCAGCCTGGTTGCTCAGGTTTGTTAATTGTGCGAAAGTGTATTCAGATAAATTCTCATCTTTATCGATCAACTTAAGCGCTGTTTTTCCGCCGAGTCCGCGTTGCAGCTGCCAGTCAGTGCAGAGGTAGCCAATATTGTTGTGAGGAAAAGAGAAGTCTGTCATAAGGTTCTGCCATTAATCTGATAAAAACTGTTCGTTCACTTTACCACAATATCGACGCGTTCTTTTTCGCCGAAGTATTG
>CAZDPK010000092.1:0-5653 GCA_964507335.1 uncultured Anaerolineaceae bacterium
TGGGAGAACGCGTCTTGGAAGAAGGCGTAACCCCCACTACCGCCCAGGTAACCCTGCTGCGCTGGGGTGAGCGCTTCAGCCAGACAGTCATCGATGACGGCTTCGCTATTGTGACCCACCCACTGCCTCTGCTCAAAGAGCTAAACATGGTAGATTCCCCCGGCACCAACGCCATCAACCGCCAACACGAGCGCCTGACCAGTGATTATGTGCCCCGCTCTGACCTGGTGCTCTTCGTCACTTCTGCAGACCGCCCGCTTACCCAAAGCGAACGACTGTTCCTTGAAAAAATCCTCACCTGGGGTAAGAAAGTAAGCCTGGTGGTCAATAAGGCTGATATTTTGGAAGGCGAAGGCGCGGTTGAACAGGTGCGCGAATTTGTTAGCAGCAATGCCGAAATGATTTTGGGTTACAAGCCCGAACTGTTCCTGGTCTCCGCCAAGTTAGCCCAAAAAGCAGCGCAAGCCACCAATCCGGATGAAGCGTTAAGTCTGCACCAGGCAAGCGGCATCGAAGCCTTGGAGCACTTTATCACCCAAACACTGGACAACAAAACCCGCCTGGAATTGAAACTGCTTAATCCTATTGGCGTAGCCTCCAACCTGGAACGAACCTCTTCCCAGGCTATTGAGCTGCAAATAGCCGATATGGAGCAGGATTCCGCTTTGACAACTGATCTTGAAAACACCATCTCAAAGTACGAGCAGGGCTTGCGCGAAGAAATTCCACCTCGCCTGGCAGAGGTGGAAAATATTCTGATCAATTTCGAAAATCGTGGGCAGGACTTTTTTGATCGCACTATGCGTCTGACCAACATCTTCAGCCTTGCCAAAACAGATCGCATTAAAGAGCAGTTCCAGGAGGAAGTGCAGGGCGATGTCTCCACGGCAATCGATAGCAAGGTGCGCGGCATGATCGACTGGATGGTCGATAAAGACCTGAACACCTGGTACCAGGTGGCAGGGGCTTTGGAACGTCGCCAGGCGCAAAGTCAGCACGAGCTGCCGGCAAGCAAATCGCCCCAATCCGCCCGCCGACAGGAATTGATTGATGGTGTTAGTCAAACCATCAAGTTGATCGTCAATCGCTATGACCGCAAACAGGAAGCCGAACAACTGGGCGATTACGTGCAGGAATCGGTTGCCCAGACTGCCCTTTTTGGCATCGGGGCATTGGGTGTGGGCGCGATGGTTGCTACGGTTTTGACCACGAAGGCGCTGGATGTGACCGGCATTGTGACCGCCGGTACGCTGGCAGTCCTGGGACTTTTCGTAATTCCCTACAAACGCAAGCAAGCCAAGGAAGATTTTAAGAATAAAATGGCAGAACTGCGCAACACGCTCAACGAAACCCTCTCGAATACTTTTAACAAGGAAGCCAACAGTGCGGTCGAAAGGCTGCAAGACAACATTTCGCCATATGTCAAATATGTCAAAGACGAACAAACCCGCCTCCAGTCCAGCCGTACCACGCTGCAAGAACTGCAGAGCGAGTTAACATCACTTGAGAACGAGATCCGCCAACTTGTGGCATAGTTTTGTTAGGCTCTGGCATTAATTATGAATGAGAATTGCGATTTACCCATGCGATTAGAGCGGAAAACCGTATTCAAAAGCGATTATTTGAATCTGCATCTCGATCGCGTCAGGCAGCCAAATGGAGCGATCATCGAGGAGTTCCACTTTGTGGAATACCCCGGACCTGCCATTGGCGTGGTCGTAGAAAACGATTTGGGGCAGGTGGTGCTATGTCGGGTTCCCCGCTATGCCACAAATACCTGTAACTGGAGCGTTCCGGCTGGCGGTGTGGAAAAAGGGGAGGATCCCCTGGCTGCCGCACGACGGGAAGCCCGTGAAGAAACTGGTTACGAATCCTTTGATCACCGCCTTGTCTATTCCTATTACCCCCAGCAAGGCAGCAGCAATAAGCAGTTTCAGATCGCCTTTTGTAAGGCTGGTGAAAAGATTGGTCAGCCCGATCCTGATGAGATCAGCGAGGTTCACTGGTTCAGCCACCAGGATGTGAAGGGGTTGATTGATCGGGGTGAGTTGGACGATGGTCTCGGTCTTACTGCCCTGCTGCTCTGGTTGCGGCAAGTTTCTTGATTTGATTACGGAACCCTTAGCAGGGCAGGCGGGCACTGACCGTTCCATAATCGTAATCCTGCAGCGGGGGCTTGCAGTGATGAGATATTTTTACACTCCACACTCTTTATTATGTCAGCGTCAAGATCCTTCACTTCGTTCAGGAAGACACACACACGACCTCATTATCCATTAAAATCAAACTATGGTCGAGCAGCCTTCAACCGAAACAAAACTCAAAACCGCCCAGATCCTCTTCTGGCTGGGGATGGCTTTTTACCTGCTCACTCGTTTCATCGCGCTCGATAAATTCCCCATCTACTTCTTTTCGGATGAAGCCATCCAAACTATGTCTGCCTTTGACTTGATCAACCGCGGTTTTCGGGATGTTCAAGGCAACCTTTTTCCGGTCTTCTTCGAAAACGGACAGCAATTCAACCTCTCCCTCTCTGTTTGGCTGCAGGTTCTGGTCGCCTGGCTGCCGCGCTCTGTCTGGCTCACCCGCGCTTTGCCTGCGCTTATCAGCTTGGTGTTTCCACTTTCGGTCTCTCTATGGGCAAGGGATTTCCTAAATAATAAACACTGGTGGCTGGCGCCTCTGATCATCAGCGCTCTGCCTGCCTGGTTTCTGCATTCACGTACTGCTTTCGAAACCTCATTGGGCGTTAGTTTTTACAGCCTGTTCCTTTTCTTCTACCTGAAGTACCGCCTGAATAATCGGAAGTATCTTCCGCTGGCACTGTTGTTCGGTGCCTGCGCTTTTTACTCTTACGCTCCATTGCAAATAGTAGTGGTAGCTACCGGTTTAGTGCTGCTGATAGTTGACTGGCGTTATCACTTCCAGGATAAAAAGAGCCTTTTGTTTGGCTTAGTTGCACTTCTCTTGCTTGCCTTGCCATATATCCAGTTCCACCTTAACCACCAACAAGCGCTTGGCACCCAATTACATCTTCTGCGTTCTTATTGGCTCAGCAATATACCCATCCTGAACAAACTGGGCATCTTCCTGGGCAAGTGGCTGCAGGGGTTCAACCCGCTCTATTGGTTCTTCCCCAATCAAACAGACTTGATCCGGCATCAGATGAAAGGTTTAGGGCATTTGCCATGGTTTTTCCTGCCCTTCTTTTTACTGGGTTTATGGGAATCCATAAAGAAATGGAAAGAACCGCCCTACCGCCTGGTACTGGTCGCCCTGCTGATTGGTCCTTTGGGGGCGGCAATTGCCGATATTGCCATTACGCGTGTTTTGGTGATGGTGGTACCTTTCAGCGTGATGATTTCACTGGGTTTAGACCAGTCATTGAATTGGCTCTCGAAGAAAATTACGCTTAAGAATTTTCCAGCTTACCTCTCCGCGATTGCCATCACCATTTTCACAATCTGGATGTCTTGGTACGCAATCGCGAAAGGATCGCTTTGGTATTCAGAGTACGGACTCTACGGGATGCAGTGGGGTGGACAGCAGTTGAGCCAGAAAATCACTGAATTCAAGCAGGACAATCCACAATCAAAATTAAAACTAAGCCCTGGCTGGGCGAACAACACCGATATCATCATGCGCTTTTTCCTTGGCGATCCTTTGCCCCTAGAAATTGGCACAATCAATGAATACGACCTCTATTACACAGAAGTTGACCCAGATCAGGTGTTCATCATCACACCAGACGAATACAACTGGGTCGTTCAGAACCCAAAATTCGATCAAATTGAAGTACTCGACAGCCTGGAATGGCCTGACGGACGAAAGGGCTTCACTTTCCTTCGCTTTGTCTACTCCCCGGAAGCCAGGCAGATCTTTGAAGTGGAACTACAGCAGCGGCGCCAGCCTGAGATAAGTAAGTTGGATTTGCTGGGTCAACAAGCCACCCTTACCTACTCCCGCCTGGACCTTGGTACGATTGCCCACATCTTTGATGGTAATAATTCCACGCCAATGCGCACTTTTGAAGCCAACCCACTGGTAATCAGCATAGATTTCCCTCAACCCACCGAGCTACGGAAAGTGACTGCCATGGTCGGCTCGCCAGCCACCCGCCTGAGCATCACCATCGCGCTTTCCGAAAGCGGAGAAAAGCTCACATTTTCCGAATCTGTTTCTTCTTCCGTACAGATCCGCCCCATCTCGGTCGATTTTGGATCAATTTACCAAATCAGCAACCTGACCGTCTCGATTGAAAGCATCAACGAACCTGAGCCCACCCACGTTCATTTGTGGGAGCTGATTTTGGAGTAGCGTTTGGATTGGTTCTTTCACCTGCATTTGACCAATTCAATAGTTTTGAGTTGAATCCTCAATTACATTGCGTTCTTGATTTCTGGTTTTATTTCAAACAATCTCTGCCTTCAGAAATTATCATTTTCAACGGCTCACTACTGACCTTGAGAATAAATCGATAAAGACAAAAATCTCGTGTGGTAAAATGCGACTGGGGTAGGTATGAGATATTGAACTCTGTGACCCCACTGTTGGCAAGGTTGTCTCGTAAGTACATTCCATGCTGTAAATGTAGTCTTTTGATTCATTTTGATAATGATACTTAATGCTCAATCTCAGCAGCAATAGTATTTCGACTGGCTTCGTTACCAACTTTGACAAAAATTTTAACAACGGAAGGAGATTAATGGTAAAGGCTCTAATCATTAACCGCAGTAAACCTGGAAACAAACAGACTGATGCGGTAAGGTTTCTAAAATTGATCAAAACTCTCAAGAAGGGTGGAATTATCGCAAGTTATCATGATATTGAAACTAAAAACAAGTTGCTGGATCTGTTGGGTCGGGAGCAGCCAGAGATAGTTTATTGTGCCAACTATTTTGTGACAGATGAAGATGGAGGGTTGGTAAACGCTCATGCATTGTTAGATCAACTTGGAGTTTGCCGGGTAGGATCTACGGTTGAATCGCTTGAGTTAGTTCTCTCAAAAAGCGCATTAAAGAAACAATGGGTTCAGGATCAAGTTAGTACCCCGCGCTTTTTCGTGATAAACAAGATTAACGATCAAGTAAGGGGGCTTGAAACCGCCTTACAAGCAGCCGATTACCCTTACATTCTCAAGCCCGACTTGGAGGGCAACAGTCGCGGACTGGACAGCAGTTCGGTTGTTTTTGATGAGGAAAGCTTTATAAACAAGACGCATTCACTGCTGGAACGATATGAAAAAGTAATGGTAGAAAAATTTCTGAATAGTTCAGCTGATTTTCATGAATATACGATAGGACTGATAGGCAGTGGAAAGCATCTGGTTTTAATGCCAGCTGAAATCCAGCTGAAACAAAAAAAGCGGGTGCGGCTCATTACTACAGCGGATAAAGAAGAACATAGGACCCAAACTTTGCCTGTAAAGGACAAGGTGCTGAGTAGAAAACTGGTAAGTTTTGCATCGCAGGCTTTTTCCAGTGCTGGAGTGTCTGATTATGCCCGTCTTGACATGATCATGGCTAATGGAGCATTATATGCGATTGAAATCAATGGCTTACCAATGATCCCGGATAAATGGTTTGAGGCCTGTGCAAAAGGCGCGCGGTTGAGTGAAGATCAATATCTAAACGCAATCTTTTTGAGCTGTATT
>CAZDPK010000093.1:0-5401 GCA_964507335.1 uncultured Anaerolineaceae bacterium
GCTTTCACATTCAGACCAGCGCGGGGTGGATCGAGCACGACCAAATCAACCGGTTTGATCTCTGCAACGATTCCCGGCAGAATATCCTCGACTGCGCCTTCATAGAGACTGATGTTGTCAAACTCGTCCAGGTTGCTCACAAAATCGAAACAGGCTGAAGGTGAGCTTTCGATGGCGGTCAATTGGATGGCATGAGGTGCAAGAAAACGAGTAAATAGCCCGGCACCGCTGTAAAGCTCGAGGATGTTCATTCCATGCTGTTTTTCGATCAGTGCGAGAACGTGACAAAGCATGGCTTCAGCCACAGGAAGGTTGACCTGGAAGAAAGATTCTGGTGAAATCAGGAATTCTTTTCCCAAAACAGTGTAAATCAGGGCATCATTGCCACTGAGGCTATAGCTTTGTCCATCCGGGCTGAGATAAGCGGAAGAAACTGGCAGTTCAATAGACAGGTCGGGTGGTTCATCACTTTCGCCAGAAAAGATAAGCATTAGTTCGCCGTCGCTGTCAATGCGCATAGTAATTCGAGAGAGGTCAGAAAATGGCTCAAGCTCAATTTGGGCGAGGAGCTGGTTGATTTCATCTGGGACCAGCAGGCATTTTTCGATTGGCAGCACTTCGTCTGAGTTTGCTCGTTTAAATCCAAGACTCGGGATGACTTCTTCGTTGTTGAGATTGGTTGGGTGAAACTGGACCTGGTTTCTATAACCAAAAGGCAGAGGGCTGGCTGTGATCTGGATATCTGGCACATTGCTCAGCTTTCCAATCCGTGCCAGCTGATCTTTTACCAGTTCTCTTTTGAGATTGAGTTGTTGAGTGTAATCAATGTGTTGGTAATGACAGCCGCCACATATTGAAAAGTAAGGGCAAGGGGCTTCTAGACGGTCAGGTGAGCTCTTGAGCAGGTTAACGACCCGCCCACGCGCAAAACGCTCTTTTGACTCAGTGATCTCAATTTCTGCGACTTCGCCAGGTAAGGCAAAAGGGACAAAAACTGCCCGTCCATCAGGCAGCCTGCCCAGGCAATCCCCACCAAAGACGAATTTTTCAAATGTCACAATCTGTGTTTCTTGCTGCATAGTTGACTCCAGGTTGATTTTACCTTAGGTAGCATATGTGCATCGGTAATTAGGTCCGGCAGGTTTTGCGAGGTGTATCAATTAAAAAAATTCGCTTTGCAGCCACTTCGCATAGCCTATAATTAACCGCCCTCTCCTTTGTGGATGGTTTTATGCGCCCAAGAAGAAACCGGGTTCAAGTGCTGAGCCCGGTCTACTAACACAATAAAGATTTAACCTTCAATCAACTAGCGGTTTACCTCAAAATCATTGGCAGGTAAGTGTCAACCATCACTGGACCGAAAGACAGTGGGAAGAATTCTGCTCCTTGATAAGGAGGTGAATCCGAACCCTGGCGTCCACCCATCACCCATAACCCTGGAAGACCATCGTTTGGACTGGTTGTGTCTAACGGCACAAATACCCCAGCATGGTTGCGGCGGGCATTGATCAGATCGGGGAAGCTCTCTTCATATGTATTGCTGACAGGGTCATAAGTCCAAACGTCAGCGGATTCTCCCGGCCACTGTCCACCGCCTACTAAAACAACCTTTCCGGCTACCATCGGAATGTCGAGATCCGTGTCAAAGCCAAACGCCACGCCTTCATCATGCGCGATTGGCAGATCGGCAACCGCAGCATCATCCCAGGTTCCGGCTCCATCAGGGTCTGCCATAACCTCCGCCCTTCCCTGGGCGACCAGGTTGACACCATCAAAAATTGTGCCGCCAAAGGCATAGATTTTGCCATCGACGATGCCTGTATAGAGATAACTTCGAGCCAGACTCAATGGACCTAATTGGGTAAAGGTGTTGGTTATCGGGTCAAAGCGTTCAGTTCGAGTGGTTTCATAAGGTGCAGCGGAAGCATTGAAACCACCAAAAATGTAGACTTTGTTGTTAAGGACTGCCTGGGCTCCGGGGGTAAAGCCTGTCCAGGTAGTGGGCAGGGTTGTAACCTGGGTGGCTGTATTTGTCGTAGGGTTGTAACACTGCACTGCCAGGGTTGTCGCGCCGGAGGAGGTGCGACCACCAAAAGTACACAGCACCTCGGTCGTCCCGTTGTTGACCAGGTTAACCGTGTAGTTTGAGATAGGCACAGGCATGTTGGCACCAGTGTCCTGACAAGCTCCCGTTTCGGGATCGTAGGAATAAATGTCACCGTAGGTCAGAGACTCAGAACGACCACCTAAAACATAAATTAGCCCTGTGCCAGGGTAGAATTCTGCATCATAGCGAGTCCAGTTAAAACACGGATCCGTTCCATCCATCCAGCCGCCTAAATATTCAAGGGTGAAATTCTGGCTGGTTGTTTCGTTGGCTGTGATAATGACCCCGTCCACAGTTTGAGAGCTGTGGCCATACTTGCTGGCAGTTACAGAAAATGTTCCCTCCGGCAAGTTCATTGAATAGAAACCGGAAGGATCGGTCACGGTAGAACCGGATGCCACCACACTTGCGCCTTCAATTGGTAAGCCGTGATTGTCATAGACGTAGCCTTCCAAAGTGCCCATTTCCACGGTCTGACAGGTCATTGAGCCTGCCTGATAGACATTAAGGTAGCCATAACCATAGGTAAAGTTGCCTTCACCGTCAGCGGGTGCACCACAGTTACCGGCATCATTAGGCGCATCGGCAGTGTCTTGCAGCAATTCAAAGGTGGTACCAATATCTCCGATCAAAGTGGGGTTACAGGACCACAGTAATGCCACGGCACCGGCAACGTGCGGGGCTGCCATGGAAGTGCCGGTATAGGCACAACTCCAGGAGCTGCCAGGTATGGAGGAGCAAATATTTGTCCCCGGCGCAGAGATGTTAGGCTTGGTATATGGTTCATCTCCATAGGTAGAGGGACCTCGGCTGGATGAGGGATTGATGGTACGAGAGCTCATATGATTTGCAACTGCAAAAGATGCCTGGTAATCGCTTGGAGAGCCGATTGATGAACAAGTTGAACCGGAGTTTCCAGTCGAAAAAACCGGGAAAATTCCAGAAGCTCGCCAAGCGTTCACTTTGGCAAGATACCAGGTGTCTCCACCGCCTCCACCCCAGGAATTGTTGACGATATTAGGGCGGTTGGCAGGGTTGCCACCAGGTGCAAGGATCCAGTCCGCGCAACCATTGAGCGCGGTATCCGAGCAATCGTTGGATTCACAACCCTTGCAGGCGATCCATTGGGCATCAGGTGCCATGCCGACCTGGTAGGTCAAAGATGGGTCATCATCACCGACCATGGTACCCATGGTATGGGTTCCGTGCCCGTTGTTATCACAGGCAGAACCGCCACAAATATTAGAGGGGTCTGCCCAACAAGCCGGATCAGAGGCGTTGGTACCACACTTAAATGCCTGGTCGAGTGCGGGATGGTTCCACTGAACACCGGTATCAATATTCGCAACAACAATACCACTGCCAAGTGAGCCAAATGTGGACCAAAATTGATCTGCTTTGGCATCAGTGATACCCCAGTCAAGCGCATTGAGATGGCTTTGAGGAACCGATATCTGGGAGATTGAGAAAAAGCCAGGGTCAATAGTAGCTGTACGTGGGAAGCGGATATGGCTTACAGCTTCAAGCGAGGCAATCTCATACAGTATGCTGAGATCGCTTTCAAAGACTGCAATTTCATTGGCAGCAAAGAACGATTGAAATTTGACCCCTCGTTTTTCGAGGACCGTGATGACGGGTTTTTGTGTTAGAGCGGACACTTCCTTTAGCGTATCGTAAACGAACCAACCGCGTTCGTTCCAATCTGAAATGTCGTAGGCTGCGGATAAATCAGCTATTTCTGCCATCTCGACGATGTAATCTGAAACACCATCCAGTGAGATTGTGTCCAATACTTTGCTTTCTACCTTATCAAGATATTGCCCAGTCTCCTGAGCTGTGACTACTGTGGAGAGATTTACCAAACCTGAGACCATCAAGCAGATGATCACGATTGAAAACAATCTAAACCATTCCCTTTTCATGTCAACTCCTTTTTGAAATAAAAGAACCACAAATAACACTTTTCACTCATCGCTCAATTGAAAGATTTGGAAACCGTCTATGCATTTGTGGGTGGATAAAGACGATTCGCGCAATGTGCAGACTAAAAAAATAAAAGAGGTGAATACTGTTTAGGTCAGAAATGACCTCACAAAACAATTTGTGATTAAATTTGAGATTGCAAAGCATAAAGACTTGAATACTAATAATTGTACTCATATTACAAAAAATTACAATATGCAATTGGCATATTTTCAAGTCAGAATACAACTATATGCCGTTAGAAAAGGATCATCAACGGCTTTGTTTTCTTTGTTTACTTTGAAAAAGATAACAGGACTGGATTGCGGTGAGCTTAAATGGAAGGACGTAGCTCTGGACGAATAACTTGCACTTTTTGGAGGTTGAAGCATCTTCAAGGCAAGATATTGTCATGCTTTTAATGAGCATTGTCGTTTAAATCACATTCTGTCCTGTCTGGTTTTGGGATTTCGGTTACAATATGGAAAGAAGGTTTCCAGAAGACAGGAAGCTTGATTTTGGTGTGTCACTATAAAGAATAGTCCTATTACACAAACAGGAGAACAAATATGAAACGTGAAATGGTAATGACTGATGCTAACGAAGCAACCGCCCATGTGGCATACAGGCTAAACGAAGTAATCGCCATCTATCCCATTACGCCGTCATCCGGTATGGGTGAGTTTGCTGACCAATGGGCAGCAGAAGGCGTACCAAACATTTGGGGCACAATCCCCACTGTGATAGAGATGCAATCTGAAGGCGGCGCTGCTGGAGCAGTGCATGGCGCTCTGCAAGCTGGATCTCTCTCCACGACCTTTACTGCCTCACAGGGGCTCTTGCTCATGATCCCAAACATGTACAAGATTGCTGGTGAACTAACACCTGCTGTTTTCCATGTTTCTGCCCGATCGTTAGCAGCCCAGGCATTGTCCATTTTCGGCGATCATTCTGACGTCATGGCAGTTCGCCAGACTGGTTGGGGTCTGCTTGCAAGCAACTCTCCCCAGGAAGCCCAGGATACAGCGGTAATTGCTACTGCAGCAACGCTTCGCTCCCGAATTCCTTTCGTTCACTTTTTTGACGGCTTCCGCACTTCTCACGAGATCAATAAGATCGAACGCGTAACAGATGATGACCTGCGTGAAATGATCAATGATGAAATGATCTACGATCATCGCGCTCGCGCCCTTTCACCTGATCATCCTTACATTCGCGGCACCGCCCAGAACCCCGATACTTATTTCCAGGGTCGCGAGACTGTCAACCGCTACTATCCCGAAGCCATTCGCATCGTCCAGGAAGAGATGGATCGTTTTGCTGACCTGACCG
>CAZDPK010000094.1:0-5375 GCA_964507335.1 uncultured Anaerolineaceae bacterium
ATACATAAGAGCTTTTGTTTTGCTCTTCTTCCTGTTTGTTGTAGTCATCTTTCCTCCTATTTATATTAATTAGACCGATTGCTGGTAGCAGATACCACGCTTTTACAGATAAGAGATGTAGAAATAGTTGTCAAAGAATATGGACAAAAATGGCTAATTCACTTTTGCCTCTTTCTATTTATATTACTCTAATTTGGATTTGTCAATGATTGAGCAGTCCCGGACTGCCAAGGCATCTTCAGTTAATCAACACAAAAAAAATCTCATGGTCCCAACTTTTTTTTTTTGCTGGGACCATGACAACGATATACCGGCTTCGATTATGGCTTCGTAACAAGTACCTGGTCAATCAGCACCTCGGTGCTCTCGTTGGTATAAGATTTTTGATTGTTAAATCCACCAATTTGCAACTGGTAGGTTCCTACCGCCAGATCTTCAATGGATAACGAAAAGAGCTGCCATCCGGTGCTTTCAGTGATGCCGCCGTTGCCATTGCCATCGATCTGGACAACGAAATCGTTAACACCTGCGCCGTATAATATTCCATTCAGACTCACCAGCATTTGACTGAACTCATCCAGATCATAATCCGGGCTTTGGCTCAGTTTATACCAGAACGAAATAAGCACATCAGAGGTAGCGGTCAGGGTAAAACTGCGGCCCCATCCCCCGGAAATTCCGGTGATGATCTGGGTATCCAATCCACCCAGATTCACCTGCAAACATCCCTCAGCAAGGCAATCAGTGGTCACCCACATGCCACTTGCGTAGTCAGGTTGGTTGGTACCCCGGAAGGCGTCGTCCTGGTAGACGAAATCATTGGCATCTGAATCGAAATCAGCCGAAAGCAAAGGTGCCGTGGATTCGCTGGCAATAATGCTGAGGTCATCCACCGCCGCTTCCACCAGGCTATCCTTAGCGCCATCGGAAGCTTCGAAGCGGATCATCACTAGTTGCCCGGAAAAAGTGTTCAAGTTGATCTGAGCATTTTGCCATACCGCATCCACGTCTGTTTTGTTTGCTCTGATCTCCAAAACCGTTAGTGTGGTATCTCCAATGACCTGGACCTTGAAATAGTCGTCAGAAGTGGCATTGCTGGCATGCGCGAAGTAGTAATTGAAAGACAGCAGGATGTCTTGCCCAACTGGCAGTTGAATAGCGGGTGAAATGATGCTGGTCAGTTTATCTACATCATGCTTGCTGGCGTTACTCCCTGCGAAATGACCAGTCACCAAATTTTGGGTTTCGCTGGTTGTGATGTCAAGCTGTTTGGGTCCCTGCGAATTGGTGCCCTCTGGGTTTGCCCGCTCCCACTGCCCGGATTTGGACGTGTCTGTGCCATCTGGGTTGCTCAACCAGCCCTTTTCGGTTTCAAAATCATCCACAAACGGTAGTTGATAGGCTAATTCTCTCACCACGATTGTGATAGCTGCCTGGTTGGATATGGCCGTGCCATCGCTGACGGTAAAGGTGAAGCTATCATTTCCAGTATACCCACTGGCAGGAGTGTAGCTCACCTGCGGCGGAATACCAGAAAGGCTGCCATGCGCAGGCTGCGCCACAATATTAAAGTTAAGAGCGGATGTTTCCACATCAAAACCAGTTAGGGTAATTGGCAGCGCTGTGTTAACCTGGGTCTCGAGGCTTTGCGGATAGGCAACCGGAAGATCGTTGACGGAGTTGACTGTAATCGTGACCGTCACCTCACTCGAATTGGCTGTGCCATCATTGACATAATAATTAAAGCCGTCACTGCCAAAGAAATTTGGAGAAGGTGCATAGGTGAGATTGGGCGCGCTACCTGATAGCGAACCATGAGCAGGTGAGCTTGCCAGGAAGTAAGAGAGCGAGTCCCCATCGACATCGCTGGCATTGAGCGTGACAGACACTGGCATATCTTCGTCAGTTGTGACGGTGACTGGCAGGGCAACTGGCAGGTCGTTGACGGGATTGACGGTGATAGAAACGGTAGCCGGGGCAGAATCAGACGTGCCGTCATTTACCTTGAAGGTGAAACTATCTGAACCGAAGAAATCGCCTGTGGGTGTATATGTGAGTGCGGGTGCATTCCCGGAGAGCTCTCCGTGCCCCGGTTGGGTTAGCACGGTGAAATTCAATGATCCACCTTCAGGATCGCTTCCAGTGAGGGTTACGGCAAGCGCGTTGTCCTCGTTGGTTGTGACCGTCTGGTCAAAGGCAACAGGTGCCTGGTTGGACGTGGTCAGGCGTGCCCCTGCCAGTTCCGCAACTACACCCAAAGTGGTTTGCATTGCATTGTAACCCAACAAAAAGTCAGCTTCAGAATAATTGGAGTAAACATCTCCGCTGTTATGATAATAAGGATTGATCCATTCCCCAGACAAACTCCTCCGGTTTTCGCGAACGCTCACAGCCGGGCAGTGATTGCGGAAGGAGTAATCATCCGTGCTCTGGCTTTTGTCCGCGCTGTTGGCAGGATAAATACTTGCATATTGACCGTTCAGGAAGCGCCAGGTCTGTGCTAGTGCCATCGATTGGTTCGCGAAGGTTGCCCCCGCCGTCCATTCTACATCCAGGTCAGCATAAGGACTCTGGTCGGTGGTTCTGGTTCCAACCCCGTGATCATACAGGATCATGTCATGCTGGATAATGCCAAGCCAGTTCGGTTCCGGATAAAGCCCTGAGCCTGGTGGGTTCTCAATCCCGCGTAGAGCCTGGCGTGTGCTTACGTAAGCTTGCGATCCGATCAAGCCACGTTCCTCCTCATCGAAAAAGATGAAGCGGACAGAGTAATCAGTCTGAACATCCGGTGATGCCAGCACACGTGCAATCTCCATGGTAAGAGCCACTCCGGAGGCATCATCATCTGCAGCGCCACCGCCACCACGACCGTCAAACATGTTAGAAACGATATACATACTTTCGGGATGCACACTGCCGACTTTGGTGACATACAGGTTCGATCCAGTCGTACCGGGGAGACTAGTTGTGTAAGTATTGTACTGAACGGTGTAGCCCATGGCTGCCAGCTGTTCCGCCAGCCAATTTTGGGCGTTAAAGTAACTGGTGTATGGTGGGACGCAGTTTGTGCCATAGGTGCTTGTCATACGGCAGCGGTCACCAAAGCTGGCAACAGACTGGATATCCGATTTGAATGTTGCAAGATCCAGCCGATCTACCAAAATCTGGGCAGAGCTTGGAATTGGCGCGAGGTTACCGCTTGTAAGTGCAACGGTGTCTACATAAATATCAGTGATCTCAGTAGAAGAAGTCTTCTTATTGGAGAACCCACCGAGAGTCAAGGTGTGTGAACCGGCTGCCATATTCCCAATATATAGATCTACTTGAAGCCAGCCAGCGTCGTGTGCAAAGGTGTTATCGCCACCCACATGGTCGACATAGCTCTTAGAGCCTCTTCCTATTAACACACCATCGAGGCTAACCTGCATGCGGCTGAATTCATCATAGTCGTAAACAGCAGGCATCGCCAGGCGATAGCGCAGGGAAAGCGATACGCCAGTTTCAGCGCTTGCCAGGGTAAAGGAATAGCGCCAACCACCAGACATGTTGTTGATGGTATTATTGTCCACACCACCCAATCTCACGTTCAGGCAGCCCCCGCTTCCACCGTAACAACTGCCACCTGTTACCCGGCTGCCGCTGGCATAAGTGGGTTGGCTTGTCCCAAACACATCATCCTCATAGCTAAAACCATTATCCCCACTATCGAAATTTGCAACCACGAGGTCTGAAGCCTGGACAATTTGGTTAGGTGTGGTCACAACCATGCCTGCCAGCAGACAAGCTGCCACAAAAAGCATAATCAGGCGAGACCAACGCACCTTGGAAAATTTATACATTCCATCTCTTATTGTCTTCATTTTAAGCTCCTATTTTAAATCAACACTCTGTTGAATAAAACCACGTGTCTCTCGTAAAGTTACTGATTTGCTCTATCAATTTCTAACAATCAACACATCATCTATTGCCGCTTCAACCAGACTGGCTCCACTGGCGTCAGCCGCCTCGATCAAAATGTAAATACTTTGACCTCTGAAGGTGTTCAGACTTCCACTAAAGGTAGCCCATGACGCATCATCATCATTGGTTGCGCCAAGTTCTTGCAGGATGGTCACTGTACTGGTGCCAACAATCTTCACCCGCAGGTAATCTGCGGTCGAGGAATTGGTGTAATGCGCTATGTAATATCTGAAGGTAATTTGTAGCTCCCCTGAGGCAGGCAAAGTGATCAATGGGGAACGCATGCTCGTTACCCCACCATCCAAATCGTAACTGCCAGAGCTGCTGCCTGCCAAACGTCCGGTCACCAGGTCATAGGAGCCACTGACAGTTGTGCCCAGCTGTTTATAACCATAGTAGGATACTGTTTCTGGGTTACCGCGCTCCCATACACCCACGGTAGCGGTATCGGTGCCGTTGGGATTGCGTACCCAACCTAAGTTTGTTTCAAAATTATCCCAAAAAACGGTAACAGGACCAGAGGGGTTAACTGTGATTGAGACTTGAGCCGGGGTTGAGCCTGCCTGACCATCGTTGACAGTATAGGTGAAACTATCTGCGCCGGTAAAGCCTGCTGCGGGTGTATAGAGCAGATTGCATCCTGTTCCAGTCAAAGTGCCATTAGCCGGTGATGATGCCACAGCACAAGTGAGTGGGTCATTTTCAATATCCGATCCAACCAACACTACAGCGACTTGAGCGTCTTGTTGCGTTGCCACCGACAACGGGCTTGCTACAGGTGGATCGTTGACAGGATTGATCGTGAGAGTCACATTGGAAGAGATGGAGTTATCCAGACCATCATTTACCTTGAAAATAAAGCTATCTGTGCCGTTGAAATTTGCGGCAGGTGTATAAGTCAGGTCTGGCGCGGTGCCTGATAAGCTGCCATGTGCAGGATTGGAAACGACAGCAAAACTGAGCAGCTCTCCTTCAGGATCCCAGCCAGTCAATGTCAATCCCACAGGCGAGTCTTCGTTCGTTCCCGCAACCAGGGGGTTCGCAACTGGAAGGTCATTTACTGAGAGTACCGTAAAGTTTACAAACGCCTCAGCAGAATCCAAGCTTCCATCATTAACGATGAAACTCAGGGTATCTGAACCAAAGTAATCCGCCGCAGGAGTATATGTGAGCTGGGGAGGGATTCCAGTCAATGTGCCCTGCAATGGAGCAGTCAACAGGAAGAAGTTTAGATCATCTCCGTCAGCATCAGTCCCAGTCAATGTGAAGTCAATTGAACCGTCCTCATTTAAGCTCAATGCTGCGCTGTTTGCAACAGGTGCATCAAGCACAGGCAAGACATCGATTTCCACTAAGGCTGCCTGTGAATTTACCTGACCGTCATTTGCAACGAATGTAAAGCTATCCTGACCAAA
>CAZDPK010000095.1:0-5324 GCA_964507335.1 uncultured Anaerolineaceae bacterium
CCGGCTGCCCCCAGCAAAACCAGGCTGGGTTGAGAAAGCAGCGGGCTGAAGTCGATCATGGCGCCCACACCCACGAAAATGAGTAGTGGGAAGAGCTCGGTTTTAATGCCGGCATTGTAAATGACTTTCATGAATCCAACTTCATTGGACATGCCCAGGTTGGCGAGCAGACATCCGAAACCGATCGGAAGAAGTAATACAGGTTCGTATTCCTTCCAGATTGCCAGGTAAATCAACACAAGTCCTGCCAAAATCATGACAGCATTGCCCCAGCTGAAACCGGCGAAGCCTTTGCCCAGATCTTGAAGTAGTTGAGTAAAATCCATTGACTTCCTCCTACCCTTCGAAAGTCAGAATGGGCTGGTTGTGCTTCACCAGATCGCCAGGGTTGACGTGAATGGAGGCAATTGTGCCATCCCGGTTGGCCTTGATCGAATTTTTCATTTTCATCGCTTCCAGTACATAAAGTTCCTGCCCACTTGTTACCGACTGACCTTCTCTCACCTCGATCGAGATGATCACACCTGGCAGAGGTGCACTGAGAGTCAGGCTGCCAGCGGCGACTGGAGCAGGAGCGGCGGTTGCAACGACAACAGGTGTTGGTGTGCTGCTTTTAGCTGCAGGGATGGAAGGTTGTTCTCCATCTGGCCAAACTTCATAGGTTTGTCCATCCACCTCGGCGATGATGGGTCTGGTGGTCAAATCCTTCAGGGTAACCTGGTATTGTTTTCCTTCAATGGTGACATTAACTTTCATCGGTTCCGTCCTCTGATGGTGTTTGAGTAAAGTTGTTGAGTTCTGCCGGCTGTCCACCAGGCATTTTCTGCACTGGTGCTGGGCTGGGGTGCAAACCCGACCGCCGATATCTGGCTTTCGAGCGCATAAGCAACTGCGATAGCAGCAGCCATGGCGCTTTTAGCGTCCCTGGCAGGTGCTGCTTCGGGTTCGCTCAGGCTGGATTCGGCAAGAGGTGCTTGCTCTTTAACTTCCGGTTTGTTGGTCAGCTTGACCAATAGTGCCATGATTCCCCAAAGAGCCAGGATCATCACAAAAACCAGCCCCATGCCGACTGCAGTGATCAGTAAGCCTTGATTAATAACTGACATATCAACCGCCTAAACTGGCATATTGCCGTGCTTACGGGCAGGGTTCATTTCAACCTTGTTCGCTAGCGCATGCAAAGCTTCAATCAATTTTTGGCGAGTCTCTGCTGGCTCGATGACCTCATCGATATATCCAGCTTTGGCTGCCGCGTAAGGGTTGAGATAATCTTCCTGGTATTGTTTTGTAAGGCGTTCTCGCTCGGCTTGCGGATCTTCAGCGGCATTGATTTGGCGACCGTAAAGAATGTTCGCGGCACCTTCAGCACCCATCACAGCAATTTCAGCGGAAGGCCAGGCATAAGTGATATCCGTGCCTAAATATTTACTGCTCATCACCACGTACGCACCCCCGTATGCCTTGCGGGTGACTACACTCACTTTTGGCACGGTCGCCTCAGCATACGCAAAGAGAACTTTGGCACCATGCCGAATTACGCCGCCATGTTCCTGTTGAACGCCGGGCAAAAATCCGGGGGAGTCAACAAAAGTCACAATAGGAAGATTGAATGCATCACACATACGCACAAGCCGGCTGATTTTGTCAGCGGAATTGATGTCCATCACGCCCGCCATCATTGCCGGTTCTTGCGAAACTACACCCACCGGGCGACCTGCCAGGCGTGCCAGACCAACGATCGCGTTGGGGGCGTATCCCGCCTGGATTTCGAGGAACGAGCCCTGGTCCATGATTGCGAGGATAGCGTCTTTCATGCTGTAGGGCTGGTTGGGGTCTTCAGGAACGAGGGTGTTCAATATCTCAGAGCGTCGATTGAGCGTATCGTTGGTTTGTGCAACAGGAGCTTGTTCAACATTGTTGGACGGCAGGTACGAAAGTGCCTGGCGTGCCAGGGAGATCGCACCCTGTTCGTCATCTCCGACCAGCTGGCAATTGCCGCTGACCGTCAGATGCACATCCGCTCCCCCCAGTGTCTCAGAATCCACTTCTTCACCGGTCACGGTCTTGATTACAGCCGGACCGGTCAGGAACATGTAAGATTGCTTGCGAACCATGATCACCAGGTCAGTCACGGCAGGAGAGTAAGAGGCGCCGCCGGCGCAGGGACCCATGATCAGGCTGATCTGTGGGACCACACCGGAATAAATTGCGTTGCGGCGGAAGATTTCGGCATAACCACCCAGGCTGTAAACACCTTCCTGGATACGTGCGCCTCCAGAATCGATCATGCCCACGATGGGTGAGCCGGTTTTAACCGCCAGGTCCATCACGCGGCAAATCTTATCAGCCTGCATTTTGCCCAGCGAGCCGCCCTGAAAGGTGAAATCTTGCGCATACACGTAAACAGTGCGTCCATCTACTTGTCCGAAGCCGGTAACAACGCCATCACCGTAACCCGACTTGCCCTCCGGATCATTCAGACCAGTAGTTAGAGCGCCGATTTCACGGAAACTGCCCTTGTCGAGCAGCAGGTCGATGCGTTCACGAGCAGTAAGACTGCCTTTGGCATGCTGTTTGTCGATGCGGTCTTGTCCACCACCCAGTTTGGACGCGGCACGCAAAGCCTTTAGTTTTTCAATGCGGGGGTTTTCCTCGGTCATTCAATCTCCTTGTTTAGTTAATAGCCCCGATTAGAGTGAGTAGGGCTTGAATGCCAGAGTATTGTAACATCACTTTCCAGTGTTTTTAGAAATTAGACTGATGTATTAATGACCAGGATTACTATCATTAAGCTCTTTTGTATATGGAGAAGTGTCCGTTAGTTGACCAAACGAGAGATTGGGCGCTTTTGCATAATCGGTTTAGGTGACCGCGCCAAGAGCCCAAGATATTGTTACGCCATGAAACTGGTGGGGTTTGTTATCTGAGGTCGACTTTCAGCTGCTTCAATCGGAGGTTGCCTGAAGATGGGCTTTAATGTAAAATGTAGGTGATCCAGTTGATACCAGTGACAGAAGTTCGACTTTGAGAAATAATTAACAAGATATAGGACCATAAATTTCGCCCACAGCTGACAATAATCGATTTCAAAAAAAGGAGCCTTCTATGCATATGATATTCTTTGTTTTGGATGATCCAGACAAGATGATAGATGTTCTTAACGCATGGGAAAATGTTTGCATAACCGGTGTCACTATTTTGGAAAGTACCGGTTTGCATCGTGTCACTCGTAAAGCCTTCCCAATGCGTTACATACCAGCTTTCTACAGCAATGAAGAACGTCACCAGACCCTGATGGCGATTGTGCAGGATGAGGCTTGCATTAATGCTTGCTTGTTGGCGACCGAGTCAATTGTGGGTGACCTCAACAACCCTAACACTGGTATTTTTGCTTCCTGGCCCCTTAGTTTTGTCAAAGGCAGTTCTTTGATGACAGAAAGCTAAGTAATTTAGGCAGGATTTATTGCTCAACGGCAATGATCATGTTTTGCTTGCATTCAACTATCCAAGTTTGGGGAAGTCATTAGTTTATGGACTAGTCTGAGTAGAATATTTTTCCGGTACCTTTTGCTGGGAATAGCCACTGCTCTTCCTGAATTGCTGAGAACTACCTCTTTCAGCCCTCACAGTAAAAAAAGCGCGCAGATTCAAAACTCTGAACAGAGCATAATCTTTCTCTTGCGCCTCGATAGAATCCTGTTATAATTCCTCTCAATGACTGGTCCGGTGCGCGGTCCTTTATTTAGGCTGCAATCAGGGAGACCTGCAAATAAAAAATGTATGAGGAGCATACGTCATGGCATTAACAAAAACTGAAAAAACCGAGATTATTGAAAAATTCGCAACAAAATCGGGCGACACTGGTTCCCCCGAGGTTCAGATTGCGCTTCTTTCCAAAAGAATTGCTCAACTGACTGATCACTTGCGCGCGAACAAACACGATGAGAGTTCCCGCCGTGGTCTGCTGAAACTGGTTGGTCAGCGCCGCCGTCTCCTGGCTTATCTACGCCAGAAAGACTACGATCGCTTTATGGTCATTACCGAAACTTTGAGCATCCGCAGAAAGTAATCTCTGAAATGCAGTATAAAACCACTGTTACCTCTTCAAAATATTTGAAGAGGTAATTCTGGATATTAACAGCCAGACGGGAATTGAAAAGCGCTGATCATCCCTGATCACCGATTTTCAGTCCCTGCTCTGGCAACAGGTGAAAGGATAAAATGAAACCTGAAGCAAAGTATTTTTCCACACAGCTTGGAAACAAAGAAGTCAGTTTTGAAACCGGCAGAGTTGCCCGTTTGGCTGGCGGATCAGTAATTCTCCGACAGGGCGACAGTATGATGTTCGCCGCTGCCACCATGGGCGGCTTACGTGAAGGAAGCGATTTCTTCCCGCTGACCGTGGACTATGAAGAAAGAATGTATGCCGGCGGCAAAATCCCCGGATCGTTCTTCCGTCGTGAGGGACGCCCCTCCACCGATGCCACACTCGTGGCTCGTATCACAGATCGCCCTCTGCGCCCGCTCTTCCCCGATGGGATGCGCAACGAGGTGCAGGTTGTTTTAATGTCGCTGTCCGCTGACACCGAAAACCCCCTGGATATGCTCGCCATCAACGCCGCTTCGGCAGCCTTAATGATTTCCGACATTCCCTTTGGCGGTCCGGTGGGCGCAGTTCGCATCGGTTTTATCGATGGCGAACTGGTTGTCAACCCTACCATTCAGCAAATGGAAGTCTCCACCCTTGATTTACGCGTGGCAGGTACCAAAGACGCTCTGCTGATGGTTGAAGCCGGCGCAAATGAAGTGACCGAAGTTTTAATGGCTGAAGCGCTGCAATTGGCACATCAATCCATCCAACCGATCATCGAGACCCAACTTCGCATGGCTGCTGAAATCGGCAAACCCAAGAAAGTTGTAAAACTCGCTGAGAAAGATACCAACTTGATTGCCCAGGCAAAAGAAGCCATTCGCTATCGTTTAGAAACCTTGCTCGACCAGGAATATAGTAAAGAAAACCTTTACGGCGGTATGGATGAGATCAAAGAAGCCTATCTGCTCGAACAAGCTGGTGAAGAAGCAACCCCCGAAACTCTGGCTGCCTATGCTGCTGCCTTTGATGATGCTGAAAAAGCCATCATCCGCGAACGCATTTTGAACCAGGGCAAACGCCCCGACAACCGCAAGGTTTATGAAGTACGCGAAATCAGCTGTGAAGTCGATATCGCTCCCCGTGCTCATGGTTCCGGTTTGTTCACCCGTGGTGAAACCCAGGTGCTCACCCTGGCAACCCTTGGTACCCCCAAGGAAGCCCAGGAACTGGA
>CAZDPK010000096.1:0-5295 GCA_964507335.1 uncultured Anaerolineaceae bacterium
GGCCGGGTTCTGCATTTGAACCCGGCTTTTTTGTAGGGAATGGGCTAACCTGGCCTGATCTGTGTAAGGGTTCCAAAATTGACACACATCGGCATTGATTTTGTAAGTGACTGGTTTACTACATATGAACAATGCGCGTAGCCATAATAGGGCTGCATTTATACCAACGTTCTACTCGATTGAATGAATTCTTACAGTGACACACCGCTGTGCAAGACCATCATTTGCCGTGGAATCAGTAACAAAATCCTTCGGTTCGTTCTGGATGACTGGCTGTTAGGATCACATGGATCCTTTATCTTGTTCAGGATGATGTAGCAGGAACGGCGGATTGCCAGCTTTATGTTTTCTTGCCATAGTACTAATTAATTGAGTACAATACAGTTCGATATGTTCAAGGTGGTATCTCTATCAGAAGCTAGAAGCCTGGTTAAAAACCAGTTTGGTCAGCTGCGTGTGCCTGTGGAAACAGTGGCACTCGATGAAGCGGTTGGACGCTTTTTGGCTGAGGACATTTCATCCAGTGAATTTGTGCCGGCATTTGACCGGTCAACCGTCGATGGCTTTGCCGTGGTCAGCCGCGATCTGGTAGGTTGTTCAGATTCAATCCCCGCCATCTTACGAAAAGCCGGTGAAAGCCAGATGGGCGAGATGCCCACACATACGCTCAAACCCGGTGAATGTTTTTACGTTCCTACCGGCGGTGCTTTGCCGCAAGGTGCGGACGCAATGGTGATGATTGAATTCGTCGAAGATTTTGGTTCAGGTGAGTTTGCCTTTGTCAAACCTGTTGCGCCAGGGGCGAACATGATTTTTAAGGGTGAAGATCTCAAGCCTGATGACTTGATCTTGCGGAATGGCAAACAGCTCAATCCGGCTGATATTGGCACTCTGGCTTCAATGGGGATAACTGAAGTTGATGTCTTCAAGCAGCCCAGGGTGGGTATCATCTCAACCGGCGATGAATTAGTCCCGGCTGGATACCTTCTGGACCAAGGTAAGATTCGCGATGTTAACACGCCAATGCTGGCAGCCCTGCTTCAGGATGCTGGCGCATTAGTGATTACTCACGAAATTGTGCCAGACCGACGCGACCTTTTAAGAACCGCAATTCAAAAAATGCTTGCCGAAACTGACGTGTTGCTGGTATCAGGCGGCACTTCGGTAGGTGAACACGATAATATGCCGGTCCTGCTCCAGGAATTGGGGCAGATATTTGTGCACGGCATCGCCATCAAACCCGGCAAACCGACCATCATCGGTCAAATCGGTAGCAAACCGGTTTTCGGCTTACCTGGTAACCCAGTGGCAGCATTTTTTATGTTTCAATCGCTTGTCAAACCGCTGCTTGCTTCACTTTCCAACAGCCAGGTTGAACAATTAACGATGGAGGCTCAACTTACACGAGCTGTTTCTTCCAACCACGGACGCGAAGAAGTAATCCTGGTCCGGCTTGAAGGGGAGCAGGCAACTCCCGTCCCATCGAAATCAGGGCTGATCTCCACTGTTTCCAAAGCGAATGGTTACTTCCTGATCCCACGTGATCAGGAGGGGTTGGTATCCGGTGAAAAAGTCAACATTATCCGATTATGAGGTCTAATGGCGTATAAGTATTTGAGTAATATTCCTCTGGAAGAGGCACGCAAACAATTTGTCGAAACACTGATTTCTGCTGGTATAAGGTCAGAAACGGAAACAATCAAAACCGTGGATGCCAACCATCGCATAGCGGCGGAGGCGGTTTATGCCCACATCAGCGCGCCTCATTACAACTCCTGCGCAATGGACGGCATCGCTCTGGATGCCAGTCTGACTTATGGTGCCACCGAAACGCGTCCCACAACCCTGAAGGAAGGTCAATTCCGCTGGGTGAACACTGGCGAACCACTTCCTGGAGACACTGATGCTGTGGTGATGGTTGAAGATGTGATCGAGGCAGGTGAGGGAACTATCCAGCTGTTTGCGGCAGCGGTTCCCTGGCAGCATGTTCGCCAGATTGGCGAAGATATTGCCCAAGGCGATATGATCATCCCAAGCTACACAGAAGTTACCCCTGCCATCCAGGGTGCCATGCTGGCAGCCGGTGTTCTTGAGATAATGGTCATAAAAAAACCGCTGGTGGGCGTAATTCCAACCGGTAACGAATTGGTTTCTCCCCAGGCTGACCCTCAGGAAGGCGATATCATCGAGTTCAATTCCACCATCCTCAAAGGCATACTCCAGGACTGGGGCTGTGAGCCGCGGATCTACCCGATCGTTCGCGATGAGCCAGTTTTGGTGACTGAAGCAGTGCGCCGAGCTGCCGCCGAATGCGATTTTGTGCTGCTTAATGCTGGCTCTTCCGCTGGAAAGAAAGATTTTTCAGTCAACGCAATTAGTGCGGTCGGTGAGGTCATTTTGCACGGTGTTGCCATCCGACCTGGCAAACCGGTTGTAATCGGATTTGCATCTAAAGGTGGGAATGTGATACCTTTGGTTGGATTACCCGGCTATCCGGTTTCGGCAATTTTGGTGATGGAAGAGTTGGTGCGCCCAGCTCTAAACCTTATCTTGAAACGAGCTGATGAAGAAAAGCAGAAAGTTGAAACCACTATTTCACGGCGTTTGACCTCCTCTTTGAAGTACCTTGAATTTATTCGAGCCAGAGTCGGGAAGGTGAACAGCAAGCTCGTGGCAGTGCCTCTTAACCGTGGTGCAGGAGTAGTGAGTTCATTTGTCAAGGCTGATGGTATTATTGAGGTTCCTCAAAATACCGAAGGATACGAAGCTGGCGAAAAAGTGCTGGTAAGTTTAGTGAGGAAAATGGAAGATCTTGAAAAAACATTATTGATCACAGGCAGCCACGACCCGCTGATTGACGAATTAATCGACCTGATGAAAATAAAATGGCCTGACAGCCAGGTGGTATCCTCGCACGTCGGAAGCCTGGGCGGTCTTATGGCGCTCAAACGCGGCGAATCACACCTGGGCGGTACTCACCTGCTGGATGAGGAGACTGGCGAATACAACAAGAGCTATGTCCGGCGCTACTTTCCTGAAGGTGGTGTAAGACTGATCAGTTGTGTATTCCGCAGCCAGGGTTTGATCATAGCAAAAAGCAATCCTTTGGGAATTAATTCAATTACAGATCTGGCGAAAGTGAATTATGTAAATCGCCAGAAAGGCTCCGGCACAAGGATTTTGCTGGATTACCTGCTTAAACAAAACGGTCTCGAGCCTGCTCAGATCAAAGGTTATGAACGGGAAGAGATTACTCATACAGCTGTTGCTGCAGCTGTTGCAAGCGGAACTGCCGATGCTGGAATGGGCATCCTGGCTGCTGCCAGGATCTACAATCTTGATTTCATCCCCTTGATTCAGGAGCAATACGACTTGCTTGTTGCTGAAAAGACTCTTGAACATCCTGAGTCAGCCCGACTCTTAGAAGTCATGCAGAGCCCGGAATTTGCCCAGAGACTCGAAAAACTGGGTGGATACCAGCTCAACAATCCAGGCGAGGTTATCTTATGAAGATGACTCATGTTGATGAGAATGGTCGCGCGATCATGGTAGATATTACACAAAAATTGACCACAGAGCGCGTAGCCATTGCTTCTAGTGAAATCAGAATGAAGGCTGAAACACTGGAATTGATCCGCTCGGGCGAGGTTAAAAAAGGCGATGTGCTGGCAGTTGCCAGAGTCGCAGGGATCATGGCAGCCAAGAAGACATCAGAATTGATTCCACTCTGCCATCCGCTGCCGCTTACATCCTTAAAAGTGGATTTTGAATTCGTGTCAGAGGGCACGCTGCGAATAATTGCAGAAACGAAAACAACTTACGCTACTGGTGTTGAGATGGAAGCGCTAACTGCGGTGAGCGTGGCAGCTCTCACAATCTATGACATGTGTAAAGCAGTTGACCGCGGTATGGTAATCGGCGAAATTAAGCTGGAGAAAAAGAGCGGCGGTCAATCTGGGGAATTTACCCGGGAGGAATACACGATTTGAAAGACTCATTTGGAAGGCAGATTGACTATCTGCGCCTTTCCTTAACAGAGCGTTGCACGCTGCGCTGTACGTATTGCCGTGTTGATGAGGGTTTGTGCCCAAAAAGTCTGGAATTGAGCGCGGATGAATTAATCTTGCTTGCAGAGGTCTGTGTGGAACTGGGCATTGAACGGATTCGCCTGACTGGTGGAGAACCTTTACTGCGCAAAGACCTGCTGCAGATAATCAGGGGCATCGCAAGCTTACATGGTTTAAAGGACCTTTCCATGACCACCAATGCTCAAATGTTGGCTGAAATGGCTGCCGACCTGAAAGAAGCCGGGCTAAAGCGTTTGAACATTAGCATGGATACCTTCAAACCGGATCTTTTTGAAAAATTGACAGGCGGCAGTTTGCAGAAAGTGCTGGATGGCATCCAGGCAGCCATTGTAGCTGGATTTGACCCGATCAAGATCAACGTAGTGCTCATGCGCGGTGTGAATGACATCGAAGTGGACGATTTTATCGCCTTGACAGCCAAACACAAAGTCGATGTGCGTTTCATTGAATACATGCCCATCGGTTGCGGCAATGGCAGCGACAAATTACGCATCAACAACCAGGAACTAATAACCGCTAGACCCTGGCTGAAGCCGCTTCCACCCAGGCTGCATGGTCAGCCCTCGTCTGATTACACTTTTGAGGGTGCATTGGGCAGGGTGGGCTTTATCAGTCCGATTTCCCATGCCTTTTGCAGCGACTGCAACCGCATCCGTATCATGAGCGATGGCGCGTTGCGCACATGCCTTGGTAGAGATGATGAAATCTCCTTAAGCGAGGCTCTGGCAGAAGGGAAAGACGCCCTGAAGCAAGTGATCCGGCAGGCGATTTTGGACAAACCAAGATGTCATCTCTTTAACCAGGAAGTTTTGGAACAACGAAATATGAGCAGGATTGGAGGCTAGATGGGTAAAGTTGTCTCGGTAAATATCAGCGAGAAAAAGGGTACCATCAAGCATCAAGTTGAGCAAATCGAACTTAGAATTAATCATGGTATTGTAAATGATGCCCATGCCGGTGACTGGCACCGTCAGATCAGCCTATTAGATTTGAGCAGCTTTGACAAGATGCATAACAATGCTTCTGTTGAATTGAAGCCGGGTATCTTCGCCGAAAACATTACGACTGAAGGGTTGGATTTGTGGCATCTGCCTGTAGGAACCCGCCTGGAAATTGGCGAGACACTGCTGGAAATCACCCAAATCGGCAAAGAATGCCACAGACACTGCCAGGTTTTTAGACAAGTCGGCGATTGTGTAATGCCCAG
>CAZDPK010000097.1:0-5276 GCA_964507335.1 uncultured Anaerolineaceae bacterium
CAATTACACGATAAGGAAAGTTGTTGATCCGGACCATGCTTCCAACTACACCACTCGTTCGCCCAAATAATTTTTCTGCCAGGTCGGGTCCGATCACTACCACAGCTGCCCGAGTTTCAATATCTGAAGACTGGATGTAATTCCCTTCCTCTATTTCTATGCCAGTAACCTCGGCATACTCAGAGTAGCTTCCAAAAACTGAGGTTTGAACGCTGGCATCTCCCAGAGAAAAGGAGCTTTGACCCATCATAACAGGTGTGACCCGTAAGATGTGTGGAGCGCGCGCGCGATTGGAAAGGGCTTCAACATCGGTTAGTGTAAGCGGCTTTGGGTTAGTGACATCATCATCCCCGCCTCTCATGACATAAATGGAATTGGTACCAATCGACTCAATTTCGCCCAAGATACTTTCTGATGCTCCTGCGCCAATCGAAAGCATGCCAATAACCGCGCCAACGCCGATCAGGATCCCCAAAACCGTCAGAAAAGAACGGGTTTTATTGGAGAAGATGCTGGTTAGTGCTTCTTTAAGTACTCTTAAAAGTGGCATCAGCTCTTCTCCTCTTCAACAATTTTGCCATCAAAGAGACGGATGGTACGTTGAGCCTTGCCGGCAACGACCGGGTCGTGAGTTACGATTACAATCGTTGTGCCTTTCTCGTGGTTTAATTTCAAGAGTAAATCCATCACTTCCTGCCCTGAAACGGAATCAAGGTTGCCAGTAGGCTCGTCCGCCAGGATAATTGCAGGACGATTTACCAAAGCGCGGGCGATTGCCACACGCTGCTGCTGTCCCCCGGAAAGTTCATTGGGTTGATGATTAAAGCGATCAGCAAGACCAACCATCTCGAGCATCTCTTTAGCTCGCTCAGTCATCTTTGAAGGATCATCACTATAACGTAAGGGCAATTCAACGTTCTCGACCGCGTTAGCACGCGCAAGCAGATTGTACTTCTGAAAGATGAATCCAATCTTTCTGTTTCTCACTATGGCAAGTTCATCATCAACCAGGTCGGATACCAACAAACCATCCAGGTAATATTGACCTCCGCTGGGAGAATCCAGGCAGCCGATCATGTTCATCAGGGTAGATTTGCCAGAGCCGCTGGGACCCATGATGGCAACCATTTCACCCGGGAAAATATCCAGGCTGACACCACGCAAAGCATGAACATCATTGCCTTTACCAAGGTGAAAAACCTTGGTGAGATCCCGAATTTTTATTACTGGGGTGGGCTTGTTGTCAGTCACTCAGCGAATCCTCTGTCCCATCCCAAAGTTTGAGATGATGTCGATCGGGGGGTTAATCACGATCAATTCGCCTTCAGCTATATCTGTTTCCAGGACTTCGATCAGTTGGTTCGAATAAGACCCAACCGTGACCTGCACCATCTCTAGTTCGCCATCTCGTAAGACGTAGACGTAATTCAGACCATCTCGCGAGAAAATCGATTCCGATGGAACCACAAGGGTGTTGGGCTTTTCAGCCGTTAAAATGCTTACTGCTGCGGTCATTCCAGGTTTAATTCTTTCAGATTGGTCTTCCATCCGCACTGTAACGATGTAATTGACAACACCGGTACTGCGATCACCGCTCTCAGAGATATTCGAAACGACACCTGAAAATTCTTCCTCAAAATAGGCGTCAAAGAAAAGAACCACTGGTTGACCGATTTGAATGAAAGGAATGTCAACTTCAGAGATCGGGACCTCGACGAATAACTCGCTCAGATCAGCAACCTGAGCTGCCACGCTGCCAGGGTTCACCTGGTCTCCCGCGTCCTGGTTGATACTGAGCAATCTGCCGGTAAAAGGCGCTTTGATGTACTGGTTTTCAAGCTGTTTTTCTGCCAGGCTGAGCTGCAATTCCAGCTTTTTAACTTCCACGGGGTCTGGCCCAAATTGGATTCTTTCCAAATCCTGCCGCCAGATGGACTCATTTTCCTTTTGCAGGTCGAGACTGCTTTGCAAAGATGCGATCCGTTGGGATATCACCTCGGGAGCGCAGTAATCCAGAGCGGCTTTTGTAGTCTGCACACGGAACCAACCCGATTCGGTAGACCAATTTTGGTACGCCTCAAGTGCGTTTTCGTAGTCAGTGCGCAGGTTATCTACCCGCCATGTCTCGCATGTACGCGACTCCAAGCTGAGCAACTGCGTTTCAAGGTCGGTTATTGTGGTTTGGGCTGAGGCGATATTGCTGTTGAGGGTCGCACGCTGCAGCAGGATGTTGGCTTCCAGGTTATCAAGCGCTTGGGTGGCTGTGATTTTGTTCAACGATGCCTGGATAATCTCCGCAGGCAGGTTGTTTTCGTCAAGGCTGAGTAAAATCTGTCCGGCCTCAACAGTATCACCAACACCAACATCATAAGCAGAGACCGTTCCACTGCTCTGCCAGAGCAGGGTCACGGACTGACGCGGGCGCACGTTTCCAGTGCCGCTGATCGTGGTTTGTAAGGTTTCGCGGGTCAGGGGTACGGTGCGCAGATCAGCAATGGTTGCTTGCATCGCTTGCTGTTGGCGATAGTTGTTGATCAAAAAGAATGCGGCAACGATTGCCAACAGGATCAATACGGTCAACCACCAGCGGGATTTTCTTTTATTCTTTGCAGGAACATTTTCTGTCGTCATAAATTCTCCAGTTATTAATTATAACTGATCATACACTTTCTGTATTAGAGTTTCGTAAGTTCGGGTCAACGAACTCAGCGAATAATTTTTGAAATGGCTTTAAACGAAGGGTGGCTTGCATCCTGCATGAGGGCAAAAAACGTCATCTCTACACCAGTCAGGTGCACACCTTGCGCTCTTATCTCGGCGATAGCAATTTCCTTGTTGACAATAGAACGTGATGACACAGCATCAACCAGCATCCAAACATCAAAACCAGCTGCCAGTAAATCAATTGCACTTTGATAAAGGCAGATGTGGCTTTCAAAACCACACAACAATACTTGTTTCTTGTTGGATTGCAGAATGGCATTCCGGAGGGGATCGTCTTGCCAGATGCTAAAGGAAGTACGGGGATACTCGTAATGATTGGCCAGCAAGTTTCGGATGGTATCTGAGGTGTGTCCAATTTTTTCAGGAGCTTGCGCCGTTAGGAAGATGGGCAAATTCAGTTCCAGGCTGCCCTGCACGAATTTTCTGATATTTTCATTGATAAGTTCAGCATCTGCTACCACTTTTGCCAGGTTTCCTTGCACGTCGATTACTACTACAATACAATTATTGATATCAAGCACCTTTACCTCCACTTTAACATACCCATTATAATTTGTACCTAAGGTGAATATGAAACCAGCACAAGCTTTTGATGTTATTGTTGAGGCAGTTAAACTATGGTGGAGCGATTGGGGCAACCAGGTGGTGGTATCCCTTGCCGCAATTTTGTTAAGCCTGACCATCATATTGTTTCCAGCCGCCCTTTTTGGAATTTACCAGGAATCACTTGACCTTACCCATCGCGATCGTAGTGGTCTGATTGGTTTCTGGAAGGGATTCAAACAGTATTTACTAAAAAGCCTGGGGTGGGGCGGCATCAACCTGTTGGTGGTTCTGATATTGGTGACCAATGTCTGGTTTTACTACAACTCCCAACTGGAAAGCGCTCCCTTTCTGACTGTCGTAACCATCCTGATGGGCGTGCTTTGGTTTATATGGCAGTTCTTCAGCGTGTCTTGTTTCTTTTTGCAGGAAGACAAGACGTTCAAGGTTGCCTGGAAGAACGGATTTGTCACCATCTTGAAACAACCACTCTACGCCCTGATCATCTCACTGGTAATGCTGGCTTTGCTGATTCTTTCATTCTATTTTTATATTCCCCTGGTATTGGCCAGTATTCCCCTGATTGCCATTCTTGGTCTTAAGGCTGTACAGGCTACGATCGAGTAGGAGTGAACTTGCTGACGTCCCCCCGAACACGGGAATTGACCAAAGGTCTCTCCAATATTGCCCTTTCTCTGCAAGTTTGTTGCACAAACCCCATTCTACCCGGCTCAAGCTCTGCTATACTTAATGTGTTGCTGAACTAGCTTTTTGGAGTTGAAAAATGGCCAGAAAAGTACTCGGATATATTGAATTAGTCTGGACTTGTGACAGTTGTAGCACCAAAAACCCCGGTGCAATACGCGCTTGTACTGCCTGCGGAGCACCCCAACCTATCGGTGTCAAATTCGAAAAGGTGGATCCCGCCACTTTCAACTTTATCAAGGACGAAGCGCTGATCCGAATGGCAAAAGCCGGACCAGATAAACACTGCCCATATTGCGGCACACGAAATCTTGCTGAAACAAAGATTTGCGTGGAATGCGGCGGCGACCTGACAGTCGGGGCAACCTCAAGACCAGCCGGGGTGGTTTTGGAAGAAGAACAAAACCTACCGCAAGCCACTCCCAAGGCTGTGGAGCGAAAACCACTGCCAAAATGGGCATTAATCCTCATGGCGGTTGTGCTGCTTTCGTGCTGCATTTTTGGGGCGATGTATTTCAGCCGAATGAACCAGACCGATCAATTGGATGCAACCGTTTCTCAAGCCTATTGGCAGCGGCAAGTGGTGGTCGAAGCCTACCAGATGGTGCGAACCAGCGATTGGGACGCCAACATCCCATCCAATGCCGAGACATACGATTGCCAATTGCGTTATCGCTACGATTCGGATGTTCCCAAAGCAAATTCAGAGGAAGTTTGTGGAACCCCTTACACAATCGATACCGGCACTGGCGTTGGTGAGGTGGTGCAGGATTGTTATTACAAAGTATACGAAAACTATTGCGCCTATGACACAATGGAGTGGGTTGTGGTGAACACTTTAGTAGATGATGGCTACGGCACCAACGCCATCTGGCCGAGTACGAACCTGAGCGCAAACCAGCGGTTTGGCAATTCAAGCGAAAGCTATACCATCACCTTTAATACATCTTCCGATGAATTCCAGTACACGACCACGGATTACAGTCTTTTCCAACAAGCCATTCCTGGCAGCGATTGGGTGATTGAAGTGAACGGATTCGGAGATGTTACGGCAATTAATCCGGATTAGAATGCAGGGCGCGTTTTGAAACCGCCCGTACAATTCAAGCGAAAGCCGGACTACATTAAAGTTTGTCATCCTGAACGAAGTGAAGGATCTCATTAGTTGTGCAAAAAGAAAGATTCTTCGCAAAAAAAGCTAAGAAAGACAGGAAAAAAAAGCCGGCTTCAAGAGCGGAAGCCGGACTAAGGTAAAGCTTTCGTTATTGCGCGGAGCGAAGCGGCAAAGCAATCTCGATGTTAAA
>CAZDPK010000098.1:0-5230 GCA_964507335.1 uncultured Anaerolineaceae bacterium
GAAAAGCAAGGCTGATGTCAAACAAATGATCGATCAGCTTGTCATCATAGGCAAGACAGACGATTTTATTTCCCTCGCTCCTGGCGGTCCATTTGATCATCAATATCATCATCGTGAAGCTAAAGCCATTGGTCGGCGATTATATGAAATCGGTGGAATCGACTTGATGTTTGCAGTACGCCAAACCGTCAAGTACAAATTGAAAGATGTTCTGGCAGAGCACCTTGACCACGCCTGGAAGGGCGTTGGCACATGGCAAGCCTGATTCTGTAAGAATCACACATCATAAAGAAACAAAACAATCAGAATTAAGATTAAAAAAGATAGACCACGATTGGTCTACCTTTTGTCTTCTTAAATATATTACTTCAGTTCAAGCACATAGGTGTATTCGCCATTCTTCTCAGAGACCTTCGTAAAACCGAGTTCTTCGAACATACTGGGAACACCGTGGTATTGACGCTCTGGATGTGCGCTCCAGAGAAAAGGACGACCAGTTACACGGTCGAATCCCTGTTTACGGAAGTCCTCAACAGCGGTCTCTAACAGCCTGCCAGCGAGACCCTGGTTGCGGTAATCCGGGTGAATAAGAAAGCATACGATAATGCCGGTTCTTCCTTCAAAACGAACCAGATCCTCGTTCTCTTCCAATAGAGCATAATTGCGCCAGTCGTTTGCGTTGAGCCAACCGACGGGTTTGTCTTCATCAAAAGCCATATAGCCTTTCATGGTTCCGTTGCGGATGTTCTCGAGCGCTAATTGTTGATTTTGTTCAGCCGAACGAGCGCGCCACTCTTCTGAAGTGCATTTCACGTGATAGTACTGGCAATTGCAAAACTGCCAATGGGGTGCGTGATGAAAATCCATGTTACTGACATAGGATATGAAGGTTTCTGCTAAATCCGGGGATAAGGGGTTGATTTCAATTGTCATAGTTTCCATTCCTCATCAATAATTGTATTATATATTAACAAAAAAAGGCGCGAGTATGGATACTCGCGCCTTGTATTCATCTAAAAAATTGCTAGATATTTTCAGATTCGCTTTACAAACCTGCCAATTCGCTCAAGAGCTTCTTCCAACTGTTCATAAGATGTGGCATAAGAGACTCTTGCAAAACCAGTCCCGGCATCGCCAAAGGCGTTTCCGGGTACGATGGCTACTTTTTCTTCCTGGAGCAGTCGGTTGCAAAACTCATCATCGCTCAAACCGGTCGATCGAAGATCGGGGAAGGCATAGAAGGCGCCCTTTGGTTCAAAAGTTTTCAGACCAATGGAATTCAAACCTTTTACAACTAATTTCCTGCGCCGGTCATACTCTTTGTTCATCTCCTGGACAAAAGGCTCCCCGATCATCAAGGCAGCCTGGGCGGCATATTGCGACACGGTTGGGGCCGACATAACGGTATATTGGTGGATGCGTACCATGCCGTTAAGGATCTCTTTGGGAGCGGCGGCATAACCAATGCGCCAGCCAGTCATCGCATAAGCTTTTGAGAAACCGCCCAAAAGAATGGTTCGCTCCTGCATTCTGGGCAGACTGGCAAAGCAGACATGTTCGGTGCCATACACCAGGCGACCATAGATTTCATCAGATATAACGATAAGATCACGTTTTTCAGCCAGGTCTGCCAATTGCAACAGGAATTCCCGGTCATAGACGGCACCGGTAGGGTTGCTTGGACTTCCAATTAGAATCGCCCTCGTTTTTGGGGTGGTGGCTGCTTCGATATCTTCAATTTTCGGCACGAAGTTGTTTTCTGCATAGGTGGCTACCTCAACCGGTACGCCGCCTGCCATAACCACTTCAGCTTGATAGGAGACGAAGCAGGGTGTAGGGATGATTACCTCATCGTCGGGGTTCAGAATCGCGGTAAAAGCCAGGTAAAGGGCTTCAGAGACACCAACGGTCATGATGATTTCATGTTGAGGAAAGTATTCAACATGATAGAGGCGTTTGAGATGGTCTGCAATTGCCTGCCTGAGAACCATGATGCCGTGATTCGAGGTGTAGTGAGTTTCACCCCGACGCAAAGCTTCGACACCTGCCTGGATAATCGGTTCGGGAGTGGGAAAGTCTGGTTCACCAATGCCAAGTGAGATGACATCTTTCATGGTTGCAGCAATTTCAAAAAACAAACGGATCCCGGATGGTTTAAGAGCAGCTACCCTTTCTGATAATACCCTTTTCATTAACTCTCCTTTTTGAGTTTCGTCTTATTCTTACCAATTTGCCCAGGAGTTATCTCCCAGGTTGAACTTACCCTTCATGCCATTAATGACCACATCGTAACCCAACAGAGAACCTTCCAGTTGCGCGTTGGTGATGTGCGCTCCCTGGCTCAGGATCGAATCCTTGATGGTGCTGTTGTAAATGATGCTTCCTGCAGCAATTGAAACAAACGGACCAATGATGGAGGCATTGACATGCGCATCCGGATGGATAAAAACGGGTGGAATGATGACATTGTCCTCAAAAGTACCTTGTTCTTCAATGGTCGCCCGACCGTGTTCGAGCAGGTAGCGGTTAGTATCGAGCAGGGCTTCAGACGTGCCAGCATCCAACCAGACTTTCACCTGCTCAACGCGCATAGTAGCGTGGTTTTCAAGCATCAGGTTAATGGCGTCCGTCAGATAATACTCACCCCGCAGAGCAATTTTGCGATTGATCTGTTCTTCAATTGCCTTGGCCAGCTTTTGTCCGTCGTTGAAATAATAGCAGCCAACCACGGCAAGGTTATTGTTCATATCGTTAGGTTTCTCGATCAGGCGGGTGACCAAACCACGGGAATCGACCTCAACCACACCGAAGCGGCGTGGGTCTGGTACGGCCTTAACCCAAGCGACGGAATCAACTTTCTCTTTGGCGATGGAGCTAAAGTCATTTTCAATCAAGGTGTCTGAAAAAACAATCAGCGCAGGACCATCCAAATGCTGTCGGGCATGCCACAGGGCGTCAGATTGACCTTTTTTCTCTGGCTGTTCGACGTAGTGCACCTTAACTTTGGGATAGTGCTTTTGCATGTGAGCCTGGATAAGCTCCTGTTGACCAGGCGACATAATAAAGACAAACTCAGCCTTTTCGTGATCTGGGACGGACTTAAAACAAGCTAACAAGTGATCAAGGACAGTGGCACCAGCGAGACAAACCAGTGGCTTTGGCCGGCTCCAGGTGAGGGGGCGCAGGCGACTTCCAAGACCAGCCATGGGGATGATGATTTTGAGCTTTTGATCCATTCTCTCCTCTTCGTTGTCATCAAGACATGGAAAATCCCTATTTGTTCCCCCATTATATCCTTGATTATCTTTAAACAGCCCTACGGATTCAATATCTGCAGGTCAGACACCCGGATAGTCATGGCAAGCTCGCTGCTACTTTGAGCAATCACACCTAATGCCCCATTTAACTTATTTAATGGTGAATAGGTGAATTGATGGGTTTCGTTCACATAGACTTCGAGGCTGTTGTTCACAGAGCGGATCCCGACCCGATTGGCAGCAGGTGAGCCCACCTGGAATTTGCGAGCGCTCTGCCATTTTTGCAATACTGTCGTACCGGATGGCAAGACGCGATCCATCATAACCTGACCCGAACAACTGAACCAGATTCGAAAAGTACCGGAGGAGCTGTTGTTCCACAAAATCAGACCGAATTGATCATTCGGGGAGCACATTTGAGCATCCAGGTTTATTTCAAGGTAATAATCTGAAGGCAACTCATGCGTGCTGATACTGGAGAGCGTGTTTTTGCCGCCATTAACTGCCAGAGATAGGGCTTTGGTTTCGTACGCGACTGTGCCTGCGGTGCTGCTGTCGGTTTGCCATAGCTGTGTATCGCTGAAATCGTCTGCAGTAATCAAATTGTCGGTGGGCGGCGAAGAACGGGTTGGTTCAACCGGAAGCGGCGTGACCAGGATCTGAGGCGTGGGCGTCGGCGTACGCGGGAACCAGTCGATCGTGGGGCTGGGCTCGATAGTAGGCAGGGCAGGCGTAGCTGAGGGCTCAGGCAATGCGGTTGCTTCAGCCTGACAGGCACTCAGAATAAGCACCGACATAAACATCATCAGCCAAAAATATCGAACTCTCATGCTTCTATTTTACCTAATTCCAATGATTTCACCTTCAGTTTGAGGGGTTGGTTAAGAGACGGTTTCCACAGCAAAACTGTGATTATTTTCACTTTTTCTCCATCGATTGCATTTACTTCGATCCGCAGAGGTCATCGGTCAAATCACGTGCTTGCTCTGGAGACCAGTCGAACGTGTTTAGCCCCTCACTTGGGGAGGGGCCGTGAGGCGGGGGTGAGGGTATTGTGGAGGACGGTTGTCATGACATAAATGAGCAGTCTTTCTCCAAAAAGCAAAAACCATGATATTAAGTAAATCTCTCTGATGATATAATCCAGCAAGGAGTATGCCATGAACAAAAGAAAGAAATTATTAACTTCTGCAGTCCTATTTTTATTGATAACCACGCTGGCAATCGCTGCCCTGAAGACAAGCGATATCGCCAACGCACAAACGCCTTACAACACCCCCACCGCGGATGCCGCTGGCAGGATCATTTATATCGTGCAGGCGGGTGAGTTTTGTTCACAGATCCAGGAACGTACCGGGGTGCCGATTTCAGAAATCATTCGTTTGAACGGACTGACCGAAGCCTGTGAGGTTTTTGGCGGTGATGAGATCGTGATTGGTATGGTCGAAGTGACACCATTGCCTCCCACAGCGACTGCCACGATCCCACCAGGGCAAATTACCCCTACCCTGACTCCTATGCCTGGTCTGGCGGAAATATGTGTCGTACTCTTCCATGACATGGACGGTAACGGAATGCGCACGGAAGGTGAAGACTACCTCTACGGCGGCGAAGTGAGTGTCAACGACCGCTTAGGGAATGTCTCGCTCACTGGAACGACGGTTGCCGGTAGCCCGGATATCGTTGAACCGTATTGTTTCACTGATTTACCGGTTGGAACTTATAACATCTCCATTGCTATTCCTGACGACTTCAACCCCACCACGGTTACCAACTACCCTCTGGAGGTTCGTGCTGGTGAGTCTGCCACAATTGACTTTGGCGCCCAGCTGGCAAGCCAACCGGGTGCTGAGGTGGTTAGTGACACTGTCAGACGGGTTCCGGTTTTGGGCATTGTGGGTCTGATCATCCTGCTGGCTGGCATTGGGTTGGGCGTGTACATGTGGCGCTCAAATAAAGGTGATTAGAAATAT
>CAZDPK010000099.1:0-5100 GCA_964507335.1 uncultured Anaerolineaceae bacterium
TATGATACCGATCCTTTCTGCGAACCTCCAATTATCCCTGGTACGCCAAACAATTCAGCTGGTATGGAAGAGTTCAACGACACCCCACTGGTGAATGGCACGGCTTATCCGACCCTGACCGTTGACCCGACAGCTTACCGTTTCCGTATCCTCAATGCTGCCAATGACCGCTTCTGGAACCTGCAGTGGTATGTAGGCGACCCAACAACTGCCGATCCGGTGCTTGGTCCCACAGAAGTGGCGCTGAACCCATTGGAAGTTGCGGCAGCGCAGCTCGACCCAGTAGTGTTCCCCACTCCCGATCTGACTCTTAGCCCGGCTGGTCCTGACTGGATTCACATCGGTTCCGAAGGCGGATTCCTGCCCGAACCTGTGGTTTTACCCAACCAGCATATCACCTGGATTGAGGACCCAACCCGCTTTGACGTTGGCAATGTAGACCTGCATACGGTTCTGCTTGGACCCGCAGAGCGCGCTGATGTTATTGTGGACTTCTCGCAATTTGCTGGTCAGACACTGATTCTCTACAACGATGCTCCGGCCGCTTTCCCAGCCCGCATCGCGACATATGACTATTACACTGGGATGCCGGATATGTACCCCAATTCAGCTGCTCTGGTAATGCCAGGTTATGGCCCCAATACCCGCACAATCATGCAGGTCAAGGTCAATGCAACCACACCGACCCCCGCATACAATTTCAACACATTGCGGTCTGCCTTCCTGCACAAAGCAGATGGCTCAGGCGTGTTTGAATCCGGTCAGAATCCCACCATTGTTGGTCAAGCAGTTTACAACTCCGCATATGGTACCAATTTTACGACTGGTGGCTGGTGTAATAGCCCGGTCGACCCAAGCCCGGAATGTGATGGCTATGCACGTATCTCAGAACAGGGTGGTGACATATTCAAGTTCGACACCCTGGTTGGTAACCAAGTCGGCGTGAAAATTGAACCAAAAGCCCTTCACGATGAAATGAATGCAACCAATACAGAGCCATTCGGAAGAATGCAGGGAAACATAGGTCTGGAAATTGTTCCAGCTACCCCAGCATTGCAAAACGTGGTCCTGTACCCGTTCGTTAACCCGCCAACAGAGATCTTTGACGGAACAAACTTGCCAACCACGGCAAATCTCACTCCCATCTCCACAGGTGCCGATGGTACCCAGATTTGGAAAATAACCCACAATGGTGTGGATACCCACCCGATCCACTTCCACCTATATGATGTACAGGTGCTGAACCGGGTAACCTGGGATAATATCATCAAGCCACCTCACCCAACTGAACTGGGTTGGAAGGATACGGTGCGGGTAAGCCCGTTGGAAGACACGTACTTTGCGATCAGACCGATCATACCCATCTTCCCCTTTGAAATACCAAACTCCATCCGGCCATTGAACCCAATGATGCCATTAGGTGACACGTCCATGTTCAATCCAACTGATCCACAAGGTGTCCCGACAGCTCCAATCGTAAACAGCCTGGTCAATTTTGGATGGGAATACATGTTGCATTGTCATATCCTTTCTCATGAAGAGATGGATATGATGCGACCTAACATAGTGGCGATGCCGCCAAGGGTGGCTGATGGTCTGACCTGGGTTATCACTGGTAATGGCAGAAACGCTATCTTAACATTGACCTGGAATGACAACTCAATCACTGAGACCGAATTCATCATCCAGGCTACCGCGAATAACACCACTTGGAATACCATCGGTACCGTACTGTCACCATTGGATCAGCCTAACACCACAGGACTGCGAACCTTTGTTGACAGCGCTTTTAGAAGCCAATGGATTGCCTACCGTGTAATTGCCAGGAACACAGTTGGCTATACTGGGTTCACAGCCCCACTGGGAATAAACGAGGAGATATATCCTGCTGGATTCCCTGTCATGAGTGTTGATTCAACTTCCGACCCAGTATTTTTGACACAGATGTTCTTTCAGTACATGCCGGGGATTTTCCACTAACCGGTAAATAATTAACGTGGATTGCAGGGATTCTCAACTGTCACTTCCTCACCCTGTAATCCAAAAAAAGTCAAAAGAGGCTGCCTTCCTTAAGGAAGGCAGCCTCTCCATTTGTTATATGTTGACCAGGATGACTTAGTTTTTGCGTCTGCTAGCTTGCGTAGTTTCGTAGATACGGATGTAGTCTGCGACTGATGTTTTGGCAATTAGACGAGCGATCGTATCAAGTGGAAGTTGCTCCAACTTCTTGAAACGAATGCAAGATTTGCCCATATCGGGTTTGATTCCCATGCTGGCAAAAGCATCCATTAGTTCCTTGTAATCTGCAGGGTTCTGATAAACTGCCATCAAGTAAAGCGAGTTGTAATTTTTTTGAGCAGCTAGACCAACGTTGCTGAGCGGATTTTTATTGTAAGTGTCAGGATAAGTCTCAAGAGGAATTTCATAACTGAGCATGCCCCAGTTAATCGTTTCCTGGTAACCTTCGGGCAAGTTTTGCAAGATCAGATCGCGGACCGCGGAAATGATTTCACGCCGGTCTTCTGGCAAACTGGCGAGATAGGCTTCGGGGGTGGTGGTTGTGGTTGATACCATGAGGTTCCTTTTTGTTTGCTATGGCTTCAAAATTTCTTTTTCAATCACTGGCAGTGAGTCGATCAGTTCTTTTGCTTCCCGCTTGATTTCCGGGTCAGTGCTGGGTGAGTGCTGGATCAACTTGACCAGTTCAAAAGCTTTCTTGATTTTATCTTTCACCTGGGCGTTATAGCTGAAAAATTCCCAACCGACAGAAGACGGCCGCGGAATTTCGCGGGCTTCCTCGATCAGTTTGCGGGCATTTCGAATGCGTTGTTCAGGGGTCTGTGCTTTTGACATAATGCGATTATAGTGGAAAAATCGATAGGTTGAAAGGTCAATATAGGTACACATCTTGCACCGTTAAGCACGTGATTCTCGCGTGATCGGATCTGAATCGGTTTAATGGAAGGGTGTGACGCTGATGAATGAAGAAAAAGATGGGAAAAAGCTGGCCGTCTGGCTGGTTCTGTTCTTTTTGATTGTCATTCTGCTGGGCGCGTTTGTGGGTAAACGCCTTGTTCAGATCGTCAGAGCGTCAATCGACCAGGATGTAAGCCTTGAAACAACCATGGCTGGCGGCAAAGATTCGGAAGAAAAAGGTCCGCTCGAGCCCCTGGAATTGGATGGAGGATATCCCTATTGGTCACCCACGCCCACCCGACCCCCCACCAGAACCGCGACTGCAACCCAACCACCTAAACAGACAGAGACAAGTACGGCCACGCAAACGCCCACCAGGACAGCAACCCCTACAAGGACAGCAACCCCGACAAGCACAGCTACCGCTACAAGCACAGCGACGGCAAGCCCGACAGCAACTGCCACCCGCACGCCTTCGACGCCGCCCACTGTCGGTCCGGGAGGGAGCCCGAAGAACTATGTTGGCGCAGGGATGGTGTTTGGATTGATCGGGCTGGTCTGTTTTGGTCTCTATTTCTGGAACCTGGTTCAAGTCAGGCGTGAGAGATAGGCAGTTGCCTTAGCCCATGGAAAAAAGACCGAAACCAATTTTCCTGATCCTGGGGGTGGTATTCAGCCTTCTGGCTGGTATTGTGATTGGGCGAGCACTGCGTTACAAACATCCCTCGGTTCTGGCGAACTTTACTAATCTGCCTGAACAGAAAATTGTCAATTCGGGTCAACCTGACGAGCTCGAAGCAACTCCCTCACCCATGCAGGAAACTTTGCCTAATGAAATGCTCTTGATCATACCGGAGTTGACAGAGGAACCGGATTGGATGAAATTTGGGGGATTGGATTTGATGAATGGTGAAGTGAGTTTCGATTTTGAGACAAAATGTGATGGCGGGGATCAGGTTATTATTCCTCCTGTAAAAATTGTGTCCTGGCATTTGGATGTTTTTGAGGACGGAGAATTTGGAATTGGAAAGAACGTTGCGGTAGCCTGGGAACATCTTGGTTACGAAGGCTTATGGATTCATTCGGGTTGGGATTTTTGGTCCGAGCGCTCACCAGCCACCGATTTGCAATATTTCATCGAGACCGACGAACTTAACGAAGTTCAACCATTGGAGAGAATTGAAAGTCGCTTGAATGAATGTCTGCGTGGTAACCAGGTGAGCCTGGAGCAGCGAGGGCAAACTTTTAGGGGGGAAGTGGCGGCGGCAGTGCGGGTTCCGGCAGTTGGCGTTGAGGAGCTATCAAACCATACTATGGATCTGGTCCCCTACCTGGCACAAACTTACCCCCAGAGCGGCTTTGCTGACCTGGATGAGGATGCGCTATTGATTTTCTTTTGTGGCAGGGCTGCTCTGGACGAACGCACCGACCCCGATGCAGGATACTGGACGCAAACAAGATACGTAATCGCGTTGGAGCCTGTGGAATAGCTACTAAATTACAGGGTGGTATTTTCTTTCATTTTTAGTGTTTTTGTTGTTGCCCTTTTAGCTGCACCAGGATGACCGCAGCCAGCATCACTACGCATCCCAACCACTCACTGCCGCTCAGCCTCTCCCCCAATAAGATCATCCCGCCCAAGATGGCAAAGACAGCCTCAAGGCTCAAAATCAAGGAAGCCAGGGCTGGATCGACCTTGCTTTGCCCAAAAACCTGCAAAGTAAAACCGATGCCAAACGCCACAATACCGGAGTAGAAAAGAGGTCCCCAAACGATCGAGGTGGTTAATAGCAAGGCTTCTCCGGGAAGGTTGCCACCCCATGTAAGTATCTTCTTCATCCGCAGGATTATGCTACGGGATAGCTCCTTTTCGACTCTATTAAATGAGAGTCCCAAAATGTCAAGTCATAAGATAATGTTACCGAGACATGGTTATTGGCTCAAAAGAAAATGTTACAGAAGGTTCATTATGGTTGTGTTTGATCTTATAGAAATCTATTTTTCTCCAGATTTCAAGCAAGGTAAATTAAGCAACCTGGTGATCAGTTTGTCGATTTGGGAGTGCAGCAACATGGGATCAATTGCGCTTCTGGTTTCTGGCAGGTTCAGTTCACGGAGTTTTGAGAGCGACCACTTTTTATCAGACGATCAAGGGGAGTAAGTGCCTGGTCATGGATGCGAAGC
>CAZDPK010000100.1:0-4964 GCA_964507335.1 uncultured Anaerolineaceae bacterium
AACTTAATAAAAAAACCGCCTATTCGGCGGTTGGGGTGATTTGTTTGCTGGGTTCCTTGACAGGAGCTTCAGGTTTCGTGGTTTCAGAGGGCGACTTGGCACCATTACCGCTTTCCCCGTTATCTTTGTGACCAAATTTTTGACCGGATGGAGAGCGGTTATCGGTGGCATAAAAGCCTTTACCTTTAAAGACGATCCCGACCGGGGTGTAAACCTTGCGCAAGGCAACCTGGCTGCACACGGGGCAAACCGTCAGCGGGTCATCGGTAAAATGTTGAAATTGATCAAAACGATGACCGCATTCTTCGCAAAGATAACTATAGATTGGCATTTTTTACTAAATACTCCTAATTCAGACGCTTTATAGTACCACAAAACGACTTATGGTTATTTTATTGCAGAGGAATTAGATTTGCATAAGAATGACTATGGTTGGGAGTGATCTCGTACCATTCCGTTTGTACAGAAAGATGCATTAAACTGGATGGGAACAAACACTACCTCCAAAAGAATCCCCCCGACCCACCAGTAGATACAAGGATTTTTTACCCATCTCTCTGTTTAGGATATAATCCGAAAAGTTATTAAAGAAAGAATACACATGGAAGAAACTGAAAAAGAACTCGATCAGGTTGGTAAGGCAGAATCCCCAGACAAGAAGCCTGGGAAGATGAGAAAATCACGAAGAGGTTGGTTTGTCGTGCTTGGTATTCTGGCGGCCATGATTGTGATCCTGTTCGCACTCTATCAGATACCGGCAATTCATGACCGGGCATACTATTATGTAAACACTGTACGTTCGAAGGTCTTCTATTTTTTGAAACCGCCAGCTGAATCAAACTTTGAAATCTCCAGTGAAATCACGATGAACTCAGATGTGATCGCCACCTTGACTGCGTTTGCCCCTACGGCAACGCTTATGCCTACCACCGAACCTACTCACGCTCTGACGGCAACGCTTGCCGCCAGTCCAACCCCCACACCTGAACCCACAGCGATTCCGTCGTCAGTGCAGTTGGAAGGTGTCGTCCAGGAATATCAGCGGCTGAATAGTTGCGGTCCAACCAATATGGCTCTGATTTTGCGATATTGGGGCTGGGAGGGCGATGAAATTGATATCGAAAAAGTGGTCAAACCTCGCCTGGAAGACCTGAATGTTACCCCCCAGGAGATGCTTGACTATATGCAGAACCACACCGAACAAGATGCAGTCCTGCGTCTGGGCGGTACTATTGATCTACTCAAACGACTGATAGCCGCTGGCTATCCAGTTTTGGTAGAACGCGGTTATGTTAATCGCGACGATGAATGGAACGGTTGGATGGGGCATTATGGGGTTGTCGATGGTTACGATGACGCCCAGCAGGCTGTCCACATCCCCGACACCGTAAATGGCAACATCTGGGTGAAGTACGACATCCTGCAGCAAGGTTGGGACGAATTTTCGGGCACTTACCTGGTCGTTTTCCCTCCGCAAGATCGCGAGATTGTGCTGGATCTGCTTGGTCCGGATGCCGACCCGGAGTATAACCTCAACACCACCCTGGAAAAATTCCGCCAGCGCTCCGAAACAGCAGAGCTTTCAGAACAGTACTTTGCCTACTACAGTTTGGGCGAACTGCTGGTGATGAAGAAAGATTATGTGGCAGCAGCTGAAGCATTTGACACTGCTTTTTCAGTCTACAATTGGCTTCCGGTTGACCATCGTCCTTGGCGTATGCTTTGGTACCAGGTTGGTCCATACGAAGCTTACTATTACACAGGACGCTACAAGGCTGTCATCAGCCTTACTTATAAAACGATTACAGACGCCAGCAAACCTGCTTTACCCGAGACTTTTCTGTGGAGCGGACGGGCAAATGTTGCCTTGGGGAACACCAACGCTGCCATCTGGGATTTCAAACGAGCACTCGAATGGCATCCTGGTTGGGAACCAGCTGTGGCTGAATTGACGGCAATGGGTGTAGACCCCGAACAATAATCAAGAAGAGAGTTTTATGTCAAAATCGACTGAAGAATTAAAGAAACAAGTTCGCCATGCCTCAATTTGGCGACAACCCTGGTTATACCTGGTCATCGTTGTGGTGTTAGTGCTCGTTGGGTTAGCCGCCATGCAGGTCCCGGCAGTGGAAACGCGTGCCCGCAACCTGTATTCAAGGATCTACTATCGCCTGAACCCACCCACTGAAAACGAATTTGGACCTTCCCAACAGGGCACCATCAGCGCGGATGTGCTGGCGACACTGACGGCGATGGCTCCCACCGTTACCCCTGAGCCGACAGCAACAGATGTGCAACAGGCTGCTGTTGCAACGGAGATGCCAACGCCAACAAACACGCCGATTCCGGTTCCGGCAAGCTTCGCCCTGGATGGGATGGGGCTGGAATATCAGACCATGAATAACTGCGGACCTGCCAACCTTTCGATGAATGTTACCTATTGGGGCTGGACGACCAATCAGCACATTACTGAAGACGCCTTGAAAACCCACAAAGATGACCGTAATGTTATGCTGCAGGAGATGCTCGAATTTGTCAAAGCGAACACAAACCTGCAAGCTCAGTTGCGTTATGGTGGTGAGATTGAAGTGATCAAGCGCTTGCTCTCAGGTGGTTTCCCAGTCCTGCTTGAACGCGGACATACCGATGAGGAAGACGGCTGGATGGGGCATTACAGCATTATTACGGCTTACGATGACAACACGCAGACCGTACAGATTCCAGACACGCTATTAGGCTTGATGAACATGACCTATAGCGAATTAGAACACGATTGGTGGCACTTTGACGGTATCTACCTGGTGGTCTATCCAGCAGAACGTGAACTGGAAGTGCTTACGCTGCTGGGAGAGGACGCTGACCCAGCACAGAATTTACAGAACACCCTGGCAAAAGTGGATGCGCGCATTCAGCAGGTGAGCGGACAGGACTTATTCTTTGCCCTTTACAGCAGAGGCTCAGTCTTGGTTGAGATGGGCGATTACCTGGGTGCCGCCCAGGCGTACGACCAGGCTTTCGCGGTCTACAACCAGCTGGACTACGGTCTGCGCCCCTGGCGCATTACCTGGTATCAGGTGGGTCCGTATTTAGCCTACTATTATTCCGGTCGCTATCAGGATGTACTTGACCTGGCTGACCAGACCATTGCCAACACCAGTTTTGCGTCATTACCAGAAACCTGGTATTGGGGTGGGCAAGCCGCTCTGATGTTAGCAGACAAAGATACGGCGGCGGATTACTTCCGCAAGGCATTGGAGTTTTACCCTGGTTGGGACCTGGCGACACAGGGATTGGCACAAGCCGAATCCTGACGCTGCCTACCAACTATAAGCGGTAAAAATCAGCCTTTTTCTATAAAGGTATAATGCAGCCAATGATAAACAAGTCGAGTAAAGAGATTTTTAGAAAGCGCCTTGCCAAACAAAGCGTATTGTCCAAGCCTTGGTTTTACCTGGTGGCGGTGCTTGTTTTGGTGCTTTTGGCAGTGCTGATCTACCAAATTCCAGCAGTGCACGAGAGATTCTCATGGCGTGTTGACAGCGCCATGGCAAGGATTTATTACTTCTTCAACAGACCCGGAAGAGAAGTTTTTGTGCCGGCTGAAGTAGAAGTTGTCCAAACAGATGTTATGCAAACGCAGACGGCCGGTGCGCCTCCAACCGCTACACCGACCCCTACCTTAGCACCAACAATCACCCCAACCCTGGAGTTCACCCCAACTCCAACGATTGAACCGACATCAACACCCACACCGAAACCTTTGCCAAAATCGGTCTTATTGGAAGGGGTTAAAGTAGAACCTCAAAAAGCTAACAACTGTGGTCCTGCCAACCTTTCGATGTTATTGAATTTCTGGGGATGGGAAGGCGATCAGACTGTTACTGAACAAGTGCTTAAGCCATTCATTAAGGACAGAAACGTAATGCCTTACGAAATGCTTGACTATGTCCAAAAGAACACTGAAGTAAATGGGATTGTCCGATATGGCGGTGATTTAAACCTGGTCAAACGCTTGGTTGCTGCAGGTTTTCCGGTATTAATTGAGCGTGGTTACGTTAATTCCCAGGAAGGCTGGATGGGACATTATGGATTGATTGTCGGGTACGATGACGAAACCCAGGAAGTGACCATTCCGGACACCTATTTGGGTGTGATCAGAATGAAATACGAGGATATTGACAAGTACTGGGCGCAATTTGACAGAATATACCTGGTGATTTTTCCAAATGATCGTGCCCAGGAAGTTTATGATATTCTCGGTCCTCAAATGGATTCCGCATACAACCTGCGGTACGCCTATGACCAGGTGCAGGCTAACCTGTTCAACAATACCGATGCAGAGCTATTCTTTGCCTGGTATAGTCGTGGTTCGCTGATGGTTGAGCTGCAAGATTGGTGGGGTGCCGCTGAATCCTTCGATGAGGCTTATAAGGTCTATGAGGACTTGCCTGAAAAGGATCGACCCTGGCGTATGCTCTGGTATCAAACCGGACCTTTCTTTGCTTACTACAACATGGGTCGCTATCATGACGTTTTGAGTTTGGCAGAGCTGACACTAACGGAAGCCAAAGAAGATGCCTTACCCGAGAGTTGGGTATGGAAGGGTCGGGCTGAGGTGATGTTGGGGTTGCGTGACGATGCCATCGCCAGTTTCACCCGTGCCTTATATTGGCATCCCGGATGGTGGGTTGCTGAAAATGAATTGACTGCGCTTGGCGTTACCCCGCCTTAGGAGATTGAGCTGGGATGAGTAAAGTCAGCGATTATAATGCCAAAACCTGGGATCAGTGGAGCGAAGAAGATTTTGTCTGGACCGTGCCTTGCTCCGCGAATCAGTTTGCAGAGGCAAAGAAGCGTGACATAAAACTCATTTTGACGCCAATGAAATGGGCACCTTTGTGGTGGTTCGAGGGCTTGGGTAAGCAGGTTTTGGGGCTTGCCAGTGGTGGCGGGCAGCAGAGCGC
>CAZDPK010000101.1:0-4959 GCA_964507335.1 uncultured Anaerolineaceae bacterium
AACCCGCCCTTTTGTTTTTTTTTTGTTCGGAGCCCTATCCACTCCGTTCCTCTTATTTTGTACGCAACGGGCACTGCCACATCCTTCCAATTGATCCCCCTGCAACCAACATTTTCTTTGCGATTCAAACAGTAAATTCGTAAACTGGTAAAATCTTATTAAGGATTTCATCATGAGACGTTTCCTTCTTGTTTTCATCATTGCTTCGCTGCTGCTTTCCGCCTGTAACAAAGCAGAGCCTGTTCCCGAGCCTGCTCCAGAAACGCAACCTTCAGAAACCTTTGCACCCAGTCCAACCGCAACAGTCACGCCTGAACCAACCATCGCACCTGAAGAATTCACCCGCTACAATTTCGAGATGACACTGGATTACAGCCGGCACACAGCCTCAATAGTCCAGACCATCGATTATCTAAACAAATCACCTTTCAGCTTACCTTCGCTCCTGATAGTCATCCCAGCACGCTTTTTTCCGAACACCTATCAACAAACAGAATTGAGTGGAGATGCGGTTGCAAACTTTAGCGAAGATGGCATCAGAACCACAGTTCAGCTCACTCAACCGCTTCAACCAGGACAACGAACAACCATCCGACTAGCCTACAACCTGTCCGTCCCACAACGTGAAGGCAGTTTCGGCTGGACTCAGAGGCAGCTAAATCTAAGCAACTGGTATCCCTACATTCCACCCTTATCAGCAGAGCAAACCTGGATCAGCCATGACCCGTTTATCGACTCAGCTAATATGGTGGTGGGGGAATACATTGTTAATGAAATTGCTGATTTCAAACTGACCCTGCGCCTAGCCGAAAACTTGCCCAATCTCCTGGTTGCCAGCGGTGCGAGTGCAGAAGCGATCCCTGATGGAATGGTTTATTCGCTAACGACAGCAAGGGCTTTGTCCTTCTCCATTTCCAACCAGTTCTACCAGGAGCAGCTTGAGCATAACGGTTTGCTGCTTCAGGCCTACGTTTTTCAATATCAAAAAGATAAAGCCTCAGCCATGCTGCAGATTGCCAGTCAGGCAATGGATCTTTTCACTGAAATCTATGGACCTTATCAGTACAGGCAGATCAGCCTGGTCTCAGCAGATTTTTTGCATAATATGGAAATGGACGGTATGGTGTTGCTTTCCAGCAAAATTCTTGATTTTTACGACAACACTGCAGAGAATAATCTGACTATTTTGGTGCCGCACGAGCTCTCCCACCAGTGGTTCTACAGCCAGGTTGGTAACGATCAGGCAATGGAGCCCTGGCTGGATGAAGCCCTGGCAACCTATTCAGAATATCTTTTCTACGAGCGTTATCACCCTGAATTGACAGTCTGGTGGTGGGACAACCGCGTCCATGTGCACCCTCACAGTGGAGCTGTTAACAACAGCATTTACGATGCCGGTAGTTATGATAATTACCGGGCGTCAGTCTACTTGCATGGTGCCATTTTCGTGCATGATCTGCATATCAGCATGGGAGACCAGGCATTTTTGTCTGCTATCAAGCGATATACTTCTCAAAATAATTTGAAAATTGCCTCAAAAGCAGATTTTCTAGCTGCCTTCCAGGCTGCTGATCCAAATACTGATTTCCAGTCTATTTTTGCCCGATATTTCAAGTAGTAACTACTGCTGAGCCGGAATCATGCTCTTCGTGTCGGATAATGTGCTGGCGCGTACCACCTGGCTGCCGCGCACCAATAAACCCTGGTAGGCTTGTTCGCCTTCGACTGGTATCCAACCATTCAATGCGAATGGGAGAACACTTGAAGCGGCGGGGATCCACTGTCCGTTGTATTTCCGCGCAATGTGGACATGCGTGCCCGTTGCGGTGCCGCCTTCGCAAGAGGGTCGTCCAACCGGATCGCCTTGCTTAACTTCCTGACCAACCCTCACTCGCCCTTCTTCAGCCAGGTGGAGGTAGTAAATTACCCAGCCGGTCCTCTCATCACCATCGCCATCCAGGTCCAGCATAACCGTACCGGAATCAGTTCGGACAACCACACCATCGGCCACAGCTACCGCAAATTGCTCAGTGCGAACACAACCTTGCGTTTCAGTGGGCGGAGCAAAGTCAATCGCTGACCAGGGTTTTCGCGATCCATAACCACTGTGAGGTCCGCCGGTGTAAGCCCAGACTGTGCCGGCTTTGAAGGGTAAAATCAGATCGGGTTGGGACAGGCTACCCGGCAAAACAGTTGTGTTCCGCCTCCAGGGATCGCCAAAAAGGTTATTAAATGTTTTAGCATAGCCGTCCACTCCAATGGCGTGTCCATATTCGTCCCCCTCGTAGATCAGGGAGAAGTAGTTTTGCAAAGAAACCGTTGCCGAGTTCTGCCAGGGGTCAATGTTTTCAATGGTGCCGTTGCTGTGCTCGATGCTGGTCATCTCACCGTTGAAATAACGGTAAAAACCATCGTTGAGCAGGTCGGAAACATAGGAAATCTGGAGATGCACTCCACGGTGGAAATTTTCAAAACCTAGAAAGGATTCCTCATCAGATTCATTTCTTAATGGGTTTGTCAGGGCACCGGTTTGAAATTCAATCAGTGCCAGGAGCATTTTGGGGTTCAAGCTGAAGTTTTCACTGTAATAGGTCAAAACTCCAGCAGCATCCAGGTGCTTATCGTTGATTATTGCGCGGTAATTTTTGAACCAACCGGGGGTCGATTGCAAGAATGCTTTCAGGTCAAAATCAAGCAAGTCGGGTCCGTAAACAAAGGCGGCGTCAGGGATGATTTGAAATTCAGTTCCCCAAAATTCCTTGTAATAAATCGGCATTTTCATCGGAAAACCAGGAGGTATGGTGGTGACATCCTCAGGAATCTGCGGGTTCGCCCAGAGAATTTCCTGCGGCGAACAGCCAAAGCGGATGGAAAGCAGGTCGAGATTGTCTCCACTCTGCGCAATGTAATCGACCAGTGTGCCCGGTGCATAAACCGGTCGTTTTGAAGCTGGGGTCGCGGTCGCTTCCGGTGTCAGGATCGATTCTGCAGTAAGGGTTTCAGGCAGAATGTAACCAGATTCTCGCTGTGGACCGCAGCCAGCAAAAATGATTACGATTACAGCAAGGATCGTGAAAAGTAAATAATTGTGTCTTCGATGTTTCATACTTCACCCATAGGTTTCAGGGTCAAGCCAAACTATAACATAAACCGAAAAAAGCGTTCTTTGTCATCCTGTTTGGTTGTCATCCTATTTGGTTGTCATCCTATTTGGTTCTCATCCTGAGCGATGCAAAGGATAGTATATGCAGTATTTCTACCGGCTGATATGCGATACCGGCGAACCGTAGATACTGGCAGTTATTACTTCTTCCCCTTTTACCAACCAGCCTGCTAAGGATTCAGAGCTTGCTTTGGTCTTCCAACCGCTCATCACAAATGCCAGCGGTCCTTCTGCCGGCACCCATTCGCCATTGTATTTTCGGGTAATATGCAGGTGAGTGCCAGTGGATTTTCCGCCTTCACAGGAGGGATGCCCAATTTTGTCTCCGGCTTCCAACCAAGTTCCAACGGGCACACGGTTGGTTGTGGCAACATGCAGGTAGATGATGTTCCACCCGGTTTGTTCGAATCCATCCCCGTCCATATCCACCACCACGGTGCCATCGCCAGAACGGACCACTAACCCAGGTCCGGTGGAGGTCACCCAGGTCCAGTTGTTATGGCAACCGGTCTCAGCAGAGGGTGGAGCGAAATCCAACGCAGCCCGCACATCGGCAGCACCCCAGGCAGCGTGCGGTCCAACAGTAAACGACCAGACAATTCCGGGCTGGAAGGGTAAAATCAACTCGGGCTGCAGCACATCCGGAGTAAAAAGAGGTTCAAATTTTTGGGCAATCAACCAGGGGTCTCCAAACATCCTGCCATAGGTTGCCAAAAATCCATTTTCGCCATACAGGTCTTTAGACCAATCCTCAAAGCGGGCAAGGCTGGCAAAGAATTGCATCAAACCCACGCTTCCACAGTTGAGTTCTGCAGCCAGGCGCAACTTCCAGCCGTCCTGGAACTCAGCTGTGACAACTGTGCCTTCGCGCCATCCGTAGTAACCGCTTTCAATCACACCTGCAGCTTCAACGAGTTGATGGTAAAGACCAACAGCATCCAGTTTAATGCCCAGAGGATAGTACTGATCAAATTCGTTGTCAGGGCGACCGCCATAAACCCAGCCTGACTGATATTCCAGCAAGGCGAGCAAAAGTCTGGGATGGATGGCAAATTCTCTGGATACTTTGTCAATAATGTCTGCACCACTCATTACATCGAAAGCATAGACAGCTTCAGTGTAACCAGCAAGGTAACCACCTGCCTGGTCAACAAAACTCTGTGTGTCAAAATCGATCGATGAAGGAGAATTGACCACTTCACTATCAGGAAAAAGTTTTACGTTCGAGCTGGTCTGCTCCAGCCGGTTTGGAATAAGCAGCAGCTGACCTTCGGGGATAAAGCCTTCCTCCGGCAATGTTGCCGTTGAAGTGATTTCTCCAATCTCCACGCCAAATCTGACTGCTAAAACCCCGATGCTGTCGCCACTCTGGGCGTAATAGAGTATGGGGGCATTTTCTTCATATTGGATCAGGTGTGCCTGGGTAGGGATACTTGCCAATACTTCAGGCTCAAGTGTTTCCGCAATCTCAGTGGGCGTCTTTGTGGCAGGTTGGGTATCTTCTTCATCCTGGGAGAGCAAGGCGATGCTGTCCGCAACTTCATACTGTGGTTCAAAAGGATCTGGACTGGTCTGAACGGGCTGCGCAGCCACTTTTTTGGAGCTGAAATCAATAATGTTGGTTGCTTTTAAGAAGATAATAAGCACAAGCACCCCAACAATCAGACTGGCTGTCAGCGTGAATTGCTTGCGTTTGCGTTGTAATTTTCCCAGCCGCTTATCTCTCGGATCATGGATTGCCGATTGAGTTGATCTCTGAGCGACCATTATAGGCTTCAACTGTGACACCTTCTCTT
>CAZDPK010000102.1:0-4941 GCA_964507335.1 uncultured Anaerolineaceae bacterium
TTGAAACACCCCGCCATTATTTGACGGGGTGTTTCTCATTAAGAAGTCCAACATGAGTTTCAGATTAATCCGTGTTTCATATTCCGGTCACGGCGAGACCACGTTACTAGTAACTCGGAAGCTTGGGGTTATGAGAATAGGTCCTGGCATTCCGTCTTAAGCTAGATTAATCGAAAACAATATCTTCTAACGGGCAGGGCACCCTGATTCTGAATTAATATAGGCTGAACTGACCTAAATATTCAGGCTAGACACTTCTCAGAGACTGATTTACAGAGCAGCTCACAATTGCCAACGATTTTATCGTAATCGTTCTGAATCTACTATAATTAGGAAACCAGACCGAAAGGAGAGAACGATGAAGACGAAAAAATACATTGTCAAGCCCGGCGAGAAAATCCAACTAAAGGATTTTGACCCCAACGATTCGAGTGAATTTGAAGGTAATAAGAAAGATGGCAAAGAAGCCCTCCTGAAACTGAACAAAGAGATCGAAAAACTGCAGGAACTAATGTACGCGGAGGGCAAAAAGCGCCTCCTTGTCGTACTTCAGGCAATGGATACCGCCGGTAAAGATGGTGTGATTCGGGCCGTCTTCGAAGGTGTTAATCCCCAGGGTGTACACGTGGCTCCCTTCAAGGCTCCCTCTCCGCTCGAGCTTGCCCACGATTACCTCTGGCGCATCCATGCTCAGACCCCCAAAAAAGGGGAGATCGTCATCTTCAATCGTTCCCAATACGAAGATGTTCTTCCAGTTCGGGTACTCGATCTGATGCCAAAAGAGGTCTGGTCCAAACGTTTCCACCACATCAATGAGTTCGAACGCCTGCTTGTCGATGAGGGCACGGTTGTCCTGAAATTTTACTTGCACATCAACCCGGAGGAACAAGCCGGTCGTTTCCTTGCCCGCCTTGAAGAACCAGACAAACACTGGAAATTCAACCCGGGTGATCTGGAAGATCGTAAACTTTGGGATAAGTATATGGAAGCTTACGAAGATGTTTTAAATAAAACCAGCACAGAGTGGGCCCCCTGGTATGTCATCCCAAGCAACAAAAAATGGTACCGCAACCTACTCGTCGCCACAATTGTACGGGACACACTGATCGATATGAAAATGGAATTTCCAGCTCCACCTCCCGATCTGGAAAAATACCATCAGACCGTACTGGAGATTGTTCGTTCGTACGAACAAAAGTAATTGAGCGACCAAGCCAATCCCGTTCCGGATGCCGTCCTGGTTGGGCGATTGCGTCGAGAGTTCCTCTTGCCCGCCCGTACGGCACCCTACCTCAACCAACTGGGTGGCAATCTTGCTTACGCTGCCGCTTCGTTTTTGCTCTGGGGGGGCAAACCCGGGTTGGTTTCACGCGTGAATAAGAGCTTTCCCTTGGAATGGCTAGAGCAACTCGAAGGCGAAGGCGCAGATATCACCGGAGTGCGCCAGGTAAACGAGATTATCGATGATCGCTTTTTTGCAACCTATACCAGCGATTTGCAACCGCACCTCGAGAACCCGATCACCTGGTTCGCCGACAGGCAGCTCCCTTTCCCGTCAGAATTACTCAGTTACACCCCCACGATTCCACAGTATTGCAGTAAAAACGAGTATCGCTTGGATAGCATCCGCGTAACCGATGTTCCGCAGCTCTATCTGGACGCTTCTGCTGCCCATATCTGCCCGATCGACTTCATTTCCCACAAGATCCTGCCCTCCCTGCTAAAAGGCGGGATGGTATCCACCCTGACCATGCGTGCCTGCAACTGTTACATGGACCCAATCTTTTGGGAAGAAATACGGGGGCTCATCACGGATGCAACCGCATTCATGATGACCGATACCCAGGCACTCAAACTCTTCCAGGGCAGAAGTGTGGACCTTTGGGAGATTGCCAGGATCCTGTCTGGCTACGGACCTGAATATATCCTGATCAACGCCAAAGACGGGACCCTCATGGTGTACTCTCGCTTCAAACATAAACGCTGGCTTGTTCCAGCCTATCCTGGTAAATCTGCCGATCCGACCGGCATGCTGGATGCCTTTGATGCCGGATTTTTGGCTGGTTACCGCAAAGAGTACGATGTCATCCATGCCGTTCTATGCGGACTGGTCAGTGCTTCATTTTGTGTTGAAGGCAGCGGACCATTGTACCTGTTGGAATGTTTGCCTGGGTTAAAAGAAGCGCGATTTAAGGTCTTGAGTCAAGGGGTAATGGAGGTGTAACCGAAGGCAGGGGAGTCTCGGTCGGGAGTGCCGGCTGACTGATAGGTATCAATGTGATCTCATAGAGCCATTTCCAAAGCTTTCCTGTAACAAAAAGGCGACCATTCTCAGCGTCGTAAGCGATTCCATTCAATACTTCACCAACATCAGCCTGGTTTTCTTCCGGGCGTAATCCGCTCATATCCAGCATAGTTTCCACAAGACCGGTTTCGGGGTCAATGATGGCGATCTGGTCTGAAAGGTAAATATTGGCGTAAAGATCTCCGTTGATGTATTCAAGTTCATTCAGATAATCGATAGGATGACCCTGCCAGGTCACCAGGGTTTCTTTGTGAATAAAGCCGCTGGTCGGGTCGATCCAAAAAAGCTTGTTACTGCCGTCGGAAAGGATGAGCCCGGCGCCATCGCTGGTAAGCCCCCAACCTTCCGTACTATAAGTAAATTGCCCCACATTTTCGAAACTCTCCATGTCGTAAACAAAGGCGACACCTTCCTGCCAGGTTAGTTGATAGAGCAATCCATCCAGTTCCATCAGTCCTTCCCCAAAATATTGGTCACCCAATTCGGTTTCCTGCAGCACTTGCCCACTTTCGGGGTCCACCTTGCGCAATGAGCTCTCTCCGTACATGCCGCAACTCTCGTAGAAAAATCCATCACGGTAGATAAGACCCTGGGTGTAACATGTGGGGTCGTGCGGGTAGCGTTTCACAATCTGATAGCTGCCGTAATCTCCTAATTTCAATGCTTCAGGGGTGGAGGTTTCTGTCTTGTCATTGTCCGTGTTCAACTGCACACAGCCAAATAGAACGGAAAAGCTTAGTAAAGCCAGGATGACGAGGAAAAGATCTGAGAACTTCTTTTTGCGCATACCTCTACAATTTTAGCTTAATTTTTGAATCCTCTAAAAGACCACCTCCATCCCTTCAATAGGATGGGGGAGGGGTTGGGATTGTTCATTGCTTGGCAGGACCTATTTAGTTTCAAACAGATTTTTTGGGTGGACTTCCCAAGTAGATGCAATACATCTGGAAGTCTTGATTTCGGATGATAAAATGGTACAAAAATTACTGGAGGAAAAATGACTGACGTTCTTGATCGATTTCTGCGCTACGTAAAAATTGACACACAATCGGCTCACCATGCTGAGACCTATCCAAGCACCCAAAAGCAACTGGATCTCTCACGCTTGTTGGTGGAAGAGCTGCGCGAACTAAACCTGGAAGATGTCAAACTGGATGATTTTGGTTACGTCACCGCTACGTTGCCTTCCAACGTCAGCCATCCCACCCCCACCATCGGCTTCATCGCCCACGTGGATACCAGCCCGTCTGCCTCTGGCAAGGACGTTAAACCCCGCCTGGTAGAAAACTATGATGGTGGCAAGATTGTGCTCAATGAAGGTCTTGCGATCATGCTTGACCCTCTGGAATTTCCGGAATTACGCAACCACACCGGTAAGTCACTGGTGGTCACAGATGGCACCACATTGCTTGGCGCAGATGACAAAGCCGGCGTTGCCGCCATCATGAGTGCCATGGCAACCCTGGTCGCCCATCCTGAAATACCTCACGGCGCAATTCGGGTTGGCTTCACACCGGATGAAGAAGTTGGTGCCGGTGTGGATCACTTTGATGTCCCTGCTTTTGGCGCCGATTTTGCCTTCACGATGGATGGCGGTCCCGTTGGTGAACTGGCTTATGAAAATTTCAACGCTGCTGGGGCAGAAATTATCATTCACGGCAAAAGCTTCCACCCCGGCGACGCAAAGGGCAAACTAATAAACGCTCTCCAGGTCGCCATCGATTTTCACAATCTGCTGCCTGTTTTTGACCGCCCGGAACACACTGAAAAGCGTGAGGGTTTCTTCCACCTGATTACTCTAAATGGCGAAGCTGAGCAAGCCAACCTGGAATATATTATTCGGGATCATGACCGCAAATCGTTTGAAGAAAAGAAAGCCCTGATGAGCCAGGCTGCCGATTTTATCAATCAGCGTTATGGAAGCGGCACGCTTGAGCTTCATTTGAAAGATCAGTACTACAACATGCTCGAAAAAGTTGCTCCCCACCCGGAAATTATCGATTTGGCACGCAAAGCCTATCGCACATTAGGTATCGAGCCTGTTGAAGTTGCCGTACGAGGTGGAACGGATGGGAGTCGTCTTTCGTATATGGGCTTGCCAACGCCAAACCTTTTTACCGGTGGGTACAACTACCATGGACGTTTTGAGTATCTCGCGGTAGAGGAACTCAAACTTGCCTCCCAGGTCATCATTGAAATCGCCCGCCTGGCAACTTTAGCCTAAGAAACTCTCTTTTCTTGTTCAATTCTTGTACTTACATGGTCAGGAAACCATGTAAGTACTTTTTTTTAAAAGGCTATCCGGATTGTATCTATATACATCCCCTCAGTTTTTCTGGAAATTCCTTATTTCCTCTACATCAACCTAAAAATTCCCTCAAAAAGTACTTGACACGTCGTACTACATCTGCTATAGTAGTGTTACGTCTGACGTAATACTTTTTTTGAAGGAATATCGATGTTAAGCAGTGATGTACTAAGAGGATATACCGACACGATAATACTGTCACTTCTTCTGGATGAACCTAATTATGGTTACGAAATATCCAGAAGGATACGTACGATCACGAATGATAAATTCGTCATGAAAGAAACCACGCTTTATTCTGCTTTCAATCGGTTGGAAAAGAACGGTC
>CAZDPK010000103.1:0-4874 GCA_964507335.1 uncultured Anaerolineaceae bacterium
GGCATAAAATGCGAAAATCTCTCCATCTTCTGAGGGAGAAAGACATCGTAATCCTCTCGCCAGGACTGCATCAGACCAGGGAGAGCTTGTTTTTCGAGGATAAGGTTCATAGCAGTCTCTCTCCTCATACCGTAAAGCGGTTTTTGTCATCCAGCGTGACCGTTGCAAAAGGCGGTTGGGTCTGGGCGTCTAAACCGGCTTCGAAATTGTATTTATCACTCATATCGAGGTTCAGTTTCTCGGTTAGATAGGTCATTTTGATGTCCATTGGGCAGGCACGTTCACAGGCACCGCAATCCGTGCAGCGACCGGTCTGATGAAACGCGCGCACGATGTGCCAGCCTTGCATGCCGGCGGGGGTGGCCCCACTTTCCGTCCAACGAGGTTCAATGTGATCCACGAAACACTCGGTGCAATAGCACATTGGGCAGGCTTCGCGGCAGGCATAACAACGGATGCATCGCTCGGCTTCTTTTTGGAACCAGGCATATCTTTCCTTAATGGCTTGGGCGTCAAACGCTTCAACCGCTGCACGAGCCAAGCTGATGTCAGCCCCAGGGAGTGCTTCTCCGATCAAAATATCCGCACTAACAGGGGTAGGGTGGGTGCAGCGCAGGCAACTATCATGAAGTAGTTCGTTTCTTGATAAGTTGATATGTCCATCCCGTGTCTCAACTATGACTTCATGGCTGTTTTCATTAACATCCAACACGGCTTCACCAACATGCTCAACAATTTTACGCCAGTCGATGATTCCTTCACATGGTACACCTACCAGGTACAGATTTTCACGGGATTTCTGTTTTTCCACGATCAATGCATTTACAGATCGATTTTCACAGCCTCGTACAAGCATGCCAACTTTTTTTGTTTTCGGAAGATGGGTGAGAAAGGTTGCCAGGTTGTTCTGACAAAGCCCGTTGTAAACAAGATTGTCGACCTCATCAACATCTGTAAAAAATGCGGGTTGAGGATGCAGAGAGGTATCGCCAGGTTTGAAAGCAACCACGACCTCAACAATGCCCTCTGCAAGCAAACGTTTGGCTTCGGTTCTAAGAGCATCGAGATCAGGCATTTAGCCCTCCTTCGGCAACCTTGGTGCGGGTGACCAGGTTGCTGGCTGGTCCTAAGGCTTCCAAATCTTGTTCAAATTGTGCCAGTTGCTTTTGAATGATGCCCCTATCCTGTAAATCGAGCCAGACGAAACGCACACGGTTCTTTTCATAACCGATATAGTCAAGAAAGTCATTGAATTCCTGCAATTGTCTGCGAGCAGCCATATTGCCGGTTTTGAAATGGCATTGTTCTGGCAGGCAGCCGCTGATCATGACACCGTCGGCGCCACCCTGAACGGCATTGAGCACGTAAAGCGGGTTGATGCGACCGGTACATGGGGTTTTGGTGAGGTGAATATTTTCAGGTAATTGCGTGTCGACCCAATTCTGGTCTGCCGGTGCATACAGGCACCACTGGCATTGAAATAAGGCAATTTTTGGTTTCTGAGACATTACATAATCTCACTTTCCAGCCAGGTCCACAGGTTATCAAGGACACGGTTGTCGTTGAAATCTTGGTTCAGGCGGATGGAAGTGGAACGGCAAGCAGCGCTACACATTCCGCATGCCATGCATTTTCCAGCATCCACTAAAGCGACACTGATCATGCCTCTGAAGGGCACTTTTTTCTCAACCAGAGTGATTGCTTCATAAGGGCAGACCTGGACGCACAAACCACAGGCAACACAAGTGGTTTCATCCACCTTTGCTACCTGGTAAGGGTTTTGGCGTCCCTGGGCAACTGCCAGTTGCTTGACAGCCGTGATTACACCAGAAATATGGATCTTTTGCGGGCAGGCTGGGTAACAAAGATCGCATGCGGTGCATAACCATGTGGTCTCATCAGCAAAAGCAGTGTCTGCAAAGTTGAATACGGCTTCACGGATCAACCTGCGGGGATTGTAATTGGGCTCCAACTTTTCCTGGATCATACACTTGCTGGTACAGGTCCCGCAAGAAAAACACATCATCAGCATTTCCCCGCCAGGGATGGCTTTGACTTGTTCTGCTAAATTCCCGTTTGTGAAAGGTTGGCTCATACGGGCACCGCCTTATTGAGCATTTCATTAACGATGAAATCGACCTGGATCATGGCTTCTTCAACCCCAGGGATCTCGTTCAACTTAGTCAATTTTTTCTCCATCTCGGGTTTCAGACGTTCGATTTCAGCTTTGAGCTGATCTTCCGGGATGGCGTCGAGCGTGGCTTGCATTTCGTTTATCACCCGGGCATATTTATCGCCTTCGGCGGCGCTGATCCACTCGGTGCGGAAGCGACCAGGACTCATGTTTAAACGGGCAAACATTTTGTCGAGCCTGGCAGCGCGTTTGGCACCGGCAATCTGACCGGTGATGTAATGACAATCCTGGGGATGGCAGCCGGAATACAAAATGGCACCAGCACCCAAACGATATCCTTCATAGATCAGATCAGCATCCATGCGGGCTGAGCACATTACACGCAGACCACGTTCATTGGCGCTGTATTCAAAGTGACTGGTTCCAGCCAGGTCAGCACCACCATAGGAACACCATTGGCAGCGAAAAGCCAAAATTTTCTTTTCTGGTTCGACTGCTAAAAGCGTTCGAATTTGGGCGAGCACCTGAGCATCAGTGAAATGCAGTTGGGTGATCGAATCGTGCGGACATTCGCCCACACAAGCACCACAGCCATGACATTTGGCAGTGATAACTTCTGCTGAAAGGCCTTTGGTGTAATCGATGGCACCGTACGGACAGGCTCTTTCACAAATGCCGCAAGCCTGACCCTTGCCGCTGACACAACGGTCTGGCCAGACAACGGCAACTGTAGGTTCAATTTGCCATGTATCCGAATGCAAAATCCGGGAAGCACGTGCTGCTGCGGCAGAGCCCTGGGAAACACTGGCGGGGATATCCTTGGGTCCCTGGCAGGCACCGGCAAAGAAGATACCGTCAGTAGGGCTGTCGTTTGGTCGCAATTTAGGGTGATATTCCATAAACCAGCCACCAGGAGATTGAGCCACGTTCAAGACAGAACTCATGTGGTCCTGGTCTGGCTGTGGGATCGCTGCCTGGTTGAGCATGACCATGTCATATTCATGCTCGATAACGCGACCGAGGGTGATATCTTCTGACTTGATAAAGAGTTGATGGCTATCGGGGTCTTCCGTGATTTCTGCTGGTCGTCCCTGTATGAATTTAATGCCGGCTTCACGGGCGCGGTCATAAAATTCCTCGTAACCCTTGGATGGGGTGCGGATGTCGATATAGTAAATGGAGATATCCATATCCGGATTCATCTGCTTGAGCAAAAGTGCGTTTTTGATTGCGTACATGCAGCAGAAATTGGAACAGGAAGTGTTGTAACGTTTATCGCGAGAGCCAACACAGTTGATGATTGCAAGCCTTTGTGGGCGGAGGTTGTCACTCGGACGAACTACCATCCCATGGGTGGCTCCAGCTGAGTTGTTCAGGCGTTCCATTTCCATGGCGGTGATTACGTTGGGGAAGCGTCCGTAACCATATTCAGTCATAGGAGTGGGGTCAAAATGTCCAAAGCCGGTCGCAACTACGATTGCGCCGATATTTTCTTCAATGACTTTATCTTCCATGCTGAAATCGATCGCTTCAAGCGCACCACATGCTTCTACGCATTTGTAGCAGTGGATGCAGGCATCCATGTCGATGTTGTAAATCAGAGGAACAGACTGGCTCATGGGTATATAAGCTGCCTTGCGAGGTGCCAGATTCATCTCAAAATAGTTGGGAACCTCCACAGGACAGGCCTTGGCACAAGCAGCACAGCCGTTGCATCGATCCGCGCGTACATATTTGGCTTTTTCTCGCAGAGTAACCTTGAAATTACCGACAAAGCCTTCGACTTTCTCGACTTCTGTATAAGCTTTTACTTCGATCAGGGGCTGACGCGCCGCGTCAACCATTTTTGGTGCAAGAATTCATATGGAGCAGTCCATCGTTGGAAAGGTCTTGTTAAGTTGCGCCATGACCCCTCCAATCGTTGGTTCTTTTTCAACTAAAATAACCGGGATTTTTTGCTCAGCCAGGTCGAGCGCAGCATTGATGCCGGCTACACCACCGCCGATGACCAGGGCTTTCTTGGTGACTGGCACGTTAATCATATCCAGCGGGGTTAAGAAAGCGGCTTTGGCAACAGCCGCTGCGGTAAGGTCTTTGGCTTTTTCGAGCGCGCCTTCGCGGTCATGCCCATGAGCCCAGGTACATTGCTCGCGGATGTTTGCCATTTCCATTAGGAAAGGGTTCAAACCGGCTTCAGCCACACAGGCTCTAAAAGTAGGCTCATGCATACGAACTGAACAAGCAGAAACAACCACACGGTTGAGGCCGTGCTTTTTAATATCTTCCTTAATCAAGCGCTGACCGCTATCTGCACAGGCATACATGGTCTCGGCGGCGTGGACCACTCCGGGGAGGCTGCCAGCAAAATCGACTACCTGGTCTGGAGGAATAACGCCGGCGATGTTACTGCCACAATGACAAACGTAAACGCCAATGCGCGGTTCATCCTCAGGCATAGCGCCTACATATTTAGGTTTGCTTGCTTCTTCACTCATTGAGGTTCCGTTGCTTTAGTGGGGATATCCAACGTCTCACCGATAAGTTTTTTTCGGCTGCGCTGGGCGCGTTGATCCGCGGTCGTCAATTTGAGTGCTTCTTTGGGGCACCACTTCACGCATTGCGGACCATCGGGTTCATCTTTACACTGATCGCAAATCTCAGCAAGCGTGGTCGCAGGATTGATTGAGATAGCACCAAAATCGCAAGCTTCGATACACCAGGCGCAGCCATCGCACTTGGT
>CAZDPK010000104.1:0-4720 GCA_964507335.1 uncultured Anaerolineaceae bacterium
CTCCCCCACTTGTGGGGGAGGGCTTAAAAGGCAGGGAACAGCGCGAGGCCATCCCATCAAAACAAATGCCGGGTTCGAGAGAACCCGGCATATGAAAGAACGGTTGAAAGTATTGTTTAGCCCTTGACCGAGCCCTGGGTGAGACCGCCTACGATTTGGTCTTGCAAAATCAAGTAGATGATCATAATTGGCAGAGCGGCAATCAAGGCACCGGCGGCAAAGACACCCCAGTTCTTGGTGTATTGGCCGGCGGTAAAGATCTGCAAGCCAACCATAACGGTCTGCATTTCGCGCTGAGTGAGCAAGGTCCTGGCGATAATAAACTCGCCATAGGTGCCGATGAAGCTCAAAATTGAAATGACGACCAGGATCGGGCGCAGCAACGGCAAGATCAGTTTCGAAAAGACCTGCCAGTCGGTGGCGCCGTCCACATGGGCAGATTCATCGATGTCGCGCGGAATGGTATCCATGTAGCCCTTCATCAGCCAGATGTTCATGCCCATGGCCCCGCCAGAGTAGATCAAAATCAAGCCGGCGTGGGTGTTGAGACCCAACCAGGGGATGACATCCCCAATTTGCTTGGAAATGGTGAACAAGGCGACGATGGCGAGCAGGTTCGGGAAGCTCTGGACGAGTAAAATCGCCTTGAGCAAAGCCTGGCGTCCCTTAAAGCGGAAACGCGAGAAAGCGAAGGCTGCCAGCGTGGTCAGGGAAAGGGTCAGCAAGGTTGAAGCAGTCGAGATGATCAGCGAGTTTTTCAACCAGGTGAAGAAGGGGAAGATCGGGTTGGAGACCAATTGTCTGAAATTAACCAGGCTGGCATTGGCCGGGATCAATTGCTGGCTTGCCAGGTCGTTGACCGGGTTGATTGCGGCTGAAACGATCCAGAGCACCGGGAAGATACTAAACAGGATCAGGAACGCTGCCAGCACCCAACGCCAGACCAAACCCATGGTACGGCTGCGTTTGATGGATGATTGATGTTTAGGCATTTTCGCCAACCTCCTCCCACATATTGGTGAACCTGAATTGCAACAAGGACATCACTGCAATCAAGAGGAACAGCACCAGCGAGATCGCCGAGGCGTAACCATATTGCACGCCGCGTCCGCTGGCAAACGCCAGGTTGTAGACGTAGCTGATGATGATATCGGTATAGCCTGCCTGGGTGGTTGCGGTTGGAATTGGCGGACCACCGTTGATGAAGGCGTAAATCAGGTTGAAGTTGTTGAAATTGAAGATGAACGAAGAGATCATCAACGGTCCAACGCTGACCAGCAGGAGGGGTAAAGTGATGCCCCAAAACTTTTGGATACCGCTGGCGCCATCGATCTCGGCGGCTTCATAGATGTCACTGGGTATGGATTGCAGCGCGCCGCTGGTTACCAGCATCCAGTAGGGGTAACCCAACCAGGTGTTGACGACTAAAAGGGCAATGCGAGCCAGCCAGGGCTGAGTGAACCAACGCGGCGAGATGTTGAAAACAGATTCAATCAGGCGGTTGATGATGCCAAGATCCGGATTAAACATACCGCGCCATATCAAAATGGTGATCAGGCTGGGGATGGTGTAGGGGATCAGGAGCAGTGAGCGCAAAATCTTCTTGCCTTTGAACTTGGGGTCACCATAAATAATCGAGATCAGCAACCCAACCGAAAAGGTCAGAAAGAGACTGCCGGCAGCAAAAATAAAGTTCCAGACGACAATTGTCACCAATGGACCGCGTAAACCCGGGCTATTGATAAACTGAACGAAGTTTTTTGTTCCAACCACAGCGGAATAACCTGGGATCAGGCGGTCGCCGTTTTGGGAAACCCAGGTTCCCTCTTGATCGGTATAGACCGTACTGGTAAGCTGGTTGGTGAAGGTGTTGGCCTCAACATCATAAGCGAAAAGCGGCAAAAGTTCCGCAGCTTCAGATGGAGAGCGAACCTGGATGGTATTTTCCGGATCGCCAAACTTGATATTGGTCAGGTTTTTGTCCGTTGAAGCTAAAATGCGGTTGAGACGGGTGAAGCCTTCGATTGTAATGGGGGCACCCTCTTCATCGAGTTCACCGATACCGTTTTCTCCGGTTACGAGTGGAATCTCAGCATCCCCTTCGGCATCCACCTGGGTGACCAGGCTGGTGTTGCCTTCAGCGTCTTTAAGCCAGAGCAGGTAGTTGTTGTCAGGAGAACGGTAGGCAATCCATTGATAAGCCTTTCCGGTCTCAGGCAGAAAGGTTTGAGCCTGAATTTGTTCAATTGCCTGCGCTTTGGAGATGAGGTGACCGTCACCGTAGTTGGTAAAAGCGTTGTAAATGGTGTAGATGATGGGGAAGATGGAAAAAAGCAGCCAGGCGGAGAGCCCGACAGCCATCCATTTGAACATATATGCCTTCGGAACAAGGAAGGCAACGCTGATCATGAGGATAATAATAACGAAACAGATCCCCACAGGAATATAGCCGAGGCTAAAGAGCTTAAACGCAAAAAAACCCAGGGCAAGATCGACGAGAAGAATAATCAGAGAGGTCAATAAATTGCCGGCACCCTTGATGGTTTTTTTGGTGTACTCGCCGGTAGTAGGCGTGGTATTAGCTTCCATCACATAAGTCTCCTTTCTCTGTTGTTAAAAAGGAGGCTTGCGATTGCAAGCCTCCTGGACAGACTGAGCTTACGGGAGTGTGATCTCCAGCAAGTGGGTTTCTGGATCGTAGACGAAGGTCACTTCGCCGTCAGCGGGAACTGAGAAGAGGATGTTATCGCCACCAGCGACGCCATCGACACCGTAGTTGGTGTCCCAGCCGCCGTCGAGGGCAACTTTGACTTCGTAATCACCAGCGGGGATTGTGAAGGTGGCAGTGTAGAGACCGTCATCACCCATGGTCATGACAGTATCAGGACAAGCAGGATTCCATTCGCAATCAAAGCCAGCAGCTTTTTGCCAAGAACCGGGCAGGTTGACCATACCGGTCGTATCCAAACCGATAGCGGCTACGATAGCTTCCTGAGCAAAGGTATAAGCTTCTTCGGGGGTCTTGGAACCATCGAAGATGAAGGTGAGGGCATTGCCCCAGTCACCCCAGACCTTACCCATAGCGGGGATGGCGGGCATTGGGACAGCGTTCTCGCCGGCGGCAGCGATACCCTGCAGATAGGGATCGTCGATCATAGCAGCAGCAGGCAGATAAGCGGAACCGCGGGGGTCAGCTTCGTAGAGAGACATCATAGCTTCTTCGGTGGCGATGTAATCGGTCAGGAAGGTCTGAGCAAGCAGAACATTTTCGGACATAGCATTAACTGCAAAGCCCTGGACACCGAGGAAGGGATAACCACCATCGGGGAATTTGGCGATGCCAAAGTTCAAACCAGATTCTTTCAGGTTATTGATTTCCCATGGTCCGTTCATGAAGAAGGCGACGTCGCCGTTCAGGAACATGGATTTGGCGGTGGTATTGTCGAGGTTATCGGACAGGATACCGTCGTTCTTCCACTGCAGTGCCATCTCACCGAATTTGATCATGCCTTCGGAGCCAACACCAACATCGGTGGGGTTGTAGTCGCCGTTTTCGTCAAGACCGAAAACGTAGCCACCCTGAGAGGTCATCCAGGGATAAGCATCGTAAGAGGTGCCAGCCAACACGATACCGTATTGGATTTCACCTGCATCGATGAGTTCTCTGCTCAGGTCATAGACACCCTGCCAGGTGGTGGGGACTTCTGTTACCAGGTCGGCATTATAGAAGAAGCCAAGGTTCTCACGGGCATAGGGCATGCCATAGAGTTTGCCTTCGTAGGAGAAGGCTTTGAGGGACTCGGGGTCGAATTCGGCGGCTTTGGCACCCAGGTCAAGCTCGGCAACCAGACCGGATTCGGTCAAGGCGGGCAGCTGGTCGTGGGCGAGGACGATGATATCGGGACCTTCGCCAGCGGGGGCAGCCACGAGGAATTGATCGCGAATACCAGAGATATTCTCGACAACAACTTCCACGTTGTATTCGGCCAGGAATTTGGCACCCAATTCGGACAGAACTGGAGCGCGTTGTTCGTCAGCCCAAATGCGCAGAGTCGCAGCGGGTTCCATAACTTCCACAGTTGGCTCTTCGGTGGGCTCTTCGGTAGGTTCGACAACGGGTTCGGTTTCTTCAACTACCGGGGGTTCCGTTGCAACGGGGGTCTCTGCCGGGGTGCCGCAGGCGCCCAGGATCAGAGTTGCAATCAGGAGGACTGCAATTAACAAATAACTTTTCTTCATCGGTTTCTCCTTTTGAAACTATTGAATATTTTGGCAAAATCGCCATGTATGAGCAAAATCATCCTAACTCCCGTCGCCCATTATGCCATCCCAAAACCTGTGAATTGGTCAGGTTCAGGGTCGAATCGGGGGAAAGGCTGCTTTCAATGTGGTGGCTTACTTCCAGGAACCGAGAGGTCTCTTGGTCATTGAAGCAAGACATGAGGGAATCGATTTGATTAATGAAACCGGGGTAAACGCTATCCAACAGGTCAGCACCTTTTGCGGTCAGATAGAGTTGGTAACTGCGCCTGTCGTTGAGGTCATTTTTTCGGGTGAGTAACCCGTCCTTCACCATGCCCTGGACAACACGGGTGGTATTGCTCTTTGTGCAGAGCAGGCGATCGCTCAAATCGATGTAATTGATGCCGGGATTGTGAGAGATGTGCAAAAGGATATAAAAACGCGGGATGTTGAGACCGTGATCAGAAAGATAGGTCTT
>CAZDPK010000105.1:0-4616 GCA_964507335.1 uncultured Anaerolineaceae bacterium
GCACGATTCACTTCAAAGGCTTCCGTGAAACGAGCCTGGCAATTTTGGCTCATTTCGTGCCTCAACTGTGTGTTTGAACAGAGGTGGCTGATACGATCTGCGATCAAGGCTGGGTCATCAGGAGGTACAAGAAAGCCATCCACCCCCTCGCGGATGATCTCTGGAATGCCGCCAACCGCAGAGGCAATCACGGGTGTGCCAACACTGAAGGCTTCGATTATCGAATAGCCAAATGCCTCAAAGCGTGAGGGGTGGATAAGGGCATATGACTCAGCCATGGCACGAATTACACTCTCGTGAGAAATGTTGCCCGGAAGTCTGACAACTTCGTTTAGCCCGAGGGTCTGGATCAACGCTTCCAGGTTGGCGCGTTCTTTACCTTCACCATAGATTGTTAAGCGTACATCTGGATTCGCCTGATGAACGATCGAGATAGCGTTGATCAGCACATCATGACCTTTACCCTTGCTTAACCCGCCAGCGCTTAACAGATCTGGCAAAGTTTTCAGTTCTTTCTGGATCAGGTCAGGATGTGCAGCAATCGCATTGTGAAAGACTTTAATTTTCTCAGGTGCCACTCGATAAATTTTCACCAAATCTGATTTCATGGCTTCAGCCACAGGTAAGATCATGGTCGCCAATTGATAAACAAGACGTTTTCGCAGGAATTGCAACTGGACTGAGGGCGATTTTGGCTTTCTGGTAATTTGCGGGTCCAGCATGGTATGGTAGGTCACAAAACGCAAAGGCACACTCAACAACCAAGACACGATCAGGTTGATATTATCAGCGCCAAAATTTGAGAAAGAAATCACCGGTCGAAATCGCCTGATAAGCTTGCACAGAAAGCGCGCATCTGCCAGCCTGGTCGGACGTTTTGAGGGCCAGGTATAGACGGTAGGATTGGTATTTTCGGAGATCTTTTGAGTTCGTTTGCCATCGGTAATGATCACAACCTGGAAACCCCGCCCTACTAACTCATCTGCCAACGCCGCATAGTAATCAGCGATGGCGGCTTTGTTTAATGTGAAGGCCAGGAAAATCGTTTTTGTGGGTTTCAATGTTGGCTAGAGATAATGGGAAGATGCTTGCGGGGGACTGATGGTATGGGAGTTTTTTCCAACCACACACCCATGTAAACGCCTGAAAGAACAGCTGCCAACAGGCTTAGATAAACATTTACACGCAGAACAGCAAGGGCGAGCAGGGAAAGAACAAGCCAGGCTGCCAATCCGCGTAGAATTTGTTGGATTAAGCCACTTGAATGTGAGGCGGGCTTTTGATCCTGAGGCTGCGGTTGAGAGCGGACCATCTGAGAGCGGTGCACATACAAGGCAGTCATTACCGAAAAATAGATCCACATGGTGATGCCAAGGTTTTTGCCAAGCGGATAAGCATCCATCAGCCCGAAAACCTGATGTGAGATCATCCCGCAGACCAGCCCCATGATCAGCACGCGGTTGATTGTGCGGGCGCCTTTCCAGGCACGCTTTGCCATCACAACAAAAGCGCTCAACAAAGCAACATACAAGATCAAGGCTGGAATGCCCATCTCAATCGTTACAGAAAGGAGGGTGTTATGGGCATGGAATAGCGTGGCTGGTGGCTCATTGAACAAAAAAGGGTTGAAGAAGCTCTGAAAAACTGGGTTGAGCGCATCCAGACCCACACCCGTGAGCGGGAAATCTCTTACCATGCTGATGATCCTGACCCAGATATCCACACGCCCTTGAAGGCTGGCATCCTGTCCTCGATCCAGCAAGGCGAAGAGTTCGGGTAACCCCCCAATTCCGCTTTGTCTCATTAAGAGCACTAAGGCAAATGCACCCAAAGGGATTGCCCAAAGGAAGCGTTTATCTTTCCAGATGAGAAATACAAATATACCGGCTGCTGTTCCAAGCCAGGCACTGCGTGATTGCGTCAGGAAAATAACGCCCAGAGTTAAGGTGAGGGCAAAAAAAACCAGCAGTTTGTAGAATAAAATCGGAATCTTGTTGAAACCAGCGTACTTTGCCGCCAATTTTTTGAACTTGCCGCCATCCCAAAGCAGGCTAAACAGCAGTGGTGGAAAGAAGGTCAGCGCTCCACCCATGGTGTTCTTATTAATGCTGGCGCTTGGAATGAGTGAACTGAGACGCGGAATTTTTTCATAAACAGGTGCAAGAAATCCGAGCACACCGCCTGACCATTCGGTAGCAAATAAGCCTAAAAGTCCGGCTCCGATTGACAGGAAAACCAGAATAAGTATCAAGGAGGGAAGGTGCTTTCTGAATTGAACCAGCCTGATGATCACGAAGAATAGTGAAAAACTTAACAAAAGATGATAAATGCGGATCAATGTCAATGGCCGGTCTGGCGAGATGAACAGGTTGATTGGCAGCAATATCAACAACGCAAGAATGGGTACATGAAGCGGAGTAAGCTGGATTGCCGAACGGTCAACAAAGATATTCAACACCCAAATCAGTGCGAGAAGAATCAAAGCAAACAGCGGGAGGTCATCGCGCAGCATTAGCAGGGCATACAGACCCGCTGTGAGGAGAAGGATCGCCAATAATGAGAAAGAAACCAACCTTTCGCGAGGCGTTTTCTTTTGGGGCAACCAGTCCAGTGAAGGTGGTGTCAAATTTTCGTCAATGTTGTTTGCCATCAGGGGTTGGAAACTCGTTCGATTGCAAGAATTGCGTCCTGGCAGTTCGGGCAGACACGCAGGGCTTTCTGGTAAGTTTCCAAAGAACTTTCAAGAAAGCCACACTGCTCATAAATACTGCCTGCACGCATGTAGAATTGATAGTTTGGTGATGAAATCAGTATTGCCCGGTCGGTTGTTTTGACTGCGAGTTCTGTGTCACCCTGTTGAAGGTATGCCTGAGCTAATTCAACAAGCGGCTTTTCGGAGTCAGGAAATTGATCTATCAAGGTTTCATACAATGGAATCGCCTCTACGATCTTTCCTTCGTCTCGGAGTATATTTGCCTGTGCTAGTGAAGCACCGAGTAAAGTACTTCCGTAAACGTGGGGGCGGATGTCGTAAGCCTTTTGGAGCGCATAAATCGTCATCTCCAAATTACCTGCACCATTCAGAACGCTCGCAGCATGCTCAATTTTGTTAAACATGTCAAGTCTGTGCCAAATGTCGATTGCTTCGGGGAAGCGCTCCAGGGTAAAGAGCAATTCCGCATATGTCTGAAGCACCACCGGATCGGTGGTGGGTAAAAGAGGTTCCATCAACTGGAGCGCCAGCGCGTTATCTTGTTCCGACATCGCAACCCGAGCTTGCAAAAGCCTGGCGTGAGGATGGCTTTGTGGAGAGGATAACAATTGTGCTGGCGTAAGTGAATTGCCTTGTATGCCTTTAATGAATGATATCGACCACAGGTTGTTTAAGACTATGGGGTAGGCATAGAAAGCTAAAAGAATTGTGACCACTATGAGAATTGGTGTAAATCTCTTCATCGGCAAACCGGATGGCACTTAGACTGTATCAATAAAGGTTCTTTCAACGCGATTGAAGATTAAAACCCCAACAAGTAGCACGAGGACCATAAAAATTGCGCTATATGCCAGGCGCGCCCAAGAGGCATCACCAGCTCCCAGAAATCCCATTCTGAAAGTTTCAATTATGGGAGTTACCGGGTTGACATCTGCAACCCAGCGCCATCTCTCAGGAATGCTGGAGACCGGGTAAATGACTGGTGTAGCATACATCCAAAGCCCGACACCAAATCCGACCAGGTACTGCAGGTCGCGATATTTGGTGGTCATGGACGAGATGATAATGCCGAAACCGAGCCCCAACCCAGCCATCAATATCAACAACAATGGCAGGGCAAATGCCCAGGTGGTAACACTGATATCTGCGCCCCTTAGGAAAAAGTAGACGATATAGGCCAAAAAAAACGCGAACTGAATGCCAAAAGTAATCAGATTTGAGATAACGATCGAAATTGGCATAACCAGCCTGGGAAAATAGACCTTACCAAACAAGTGAGCATTAGCAGTGAAAGTGGTGGATGTGCTGGTGAGGCAGCTGGAAAAATAGCCCCAGAGAATGTTGCCTGACATATAGAAAAGCATTTGTGGCAGCCCATCGGTGGGAAGTTGAGCGATGTTGCCGAAGATGACAGTAAAAACCAAGGATGTAAGTAAAGGTTGGATAATGAACCATAAGGGTCCAAGAATGGTCTGCTTGTAACGAGACACAAAATCCCGACGTACGAAGAGGGCAATCAGGTCGCGATAGTGCCAAACATCACGCAATTGCAGATCCCACCACTTTTTTCTGGGTGTGATGATGAGGTCCCATTCTTCAGTTGGCTGGGGATTTACGAGTCTCTGAGAATCAGTTTTCATTTTTTGGTTTTAGATGGAAAATTGCGAAATTCATGAATAATCGGATATGAAATCTGGGAATTTTGTACGTCTATTTTGTTTATTTAATGTTGCTGAACACAGCATCCTAACCAAGATGTTATGTCCAGCAATATCCATTTTACGATTAACTCATTAGAGAGTCAGAATAAATTGCTACTGAGCTTACTGAGATAGCAAGTTCTGGTGAATCCAATCTACAACCGACTGATCCCAACGATAAACAAAGCTCGATCCAAAATTCG
>CAZDPK010000106.1:0-4572 GCA_964507335.1 uncultured Anaerolineaceae bacterium
CTATCGCCAATCAGGGCGTCTGCCAGCGAGCCAGATTTATCTTCCTGGGGTAGTTCGTCCATCCCCAACAAAACTTTCTTCAAACTTCGGGCGGATTTGGTAAGCGGATCGGCTGGAATTCGCGGCTTGCGGGTTTGGGTTTTCCCGGATTCGCGTTCCAAAAATGCCTGCACATCCAGGTAACTGCGGTTGTCGAACTCTGCAAAATATTCCACTGCCGCGGGCCATAAATTGGCGTCGTAGCGCATGATCTCGCGCAAGACGCGTTCCGGCATCTCAGAGCGGTCCGCCAACTCGAGCGAAGCTTCTGGCAATGAAAAAAAGTTCATCAATCTGCCAAAATAGGTGCGTTCCAACTGCAAATTTTTCTGTAGAATGTCTTTGATCTCATCATTCAGGCGCAAATCGGTCACCTGGCGGAAGTAATCGAGCTCTTTTTCGCCTTCAGCCGGCTCCATCTGGTTGGCTTCCAGCACCAAACGGGCTGCCGCGCGCGCTTTTCCCACCGGTGTGAGCGCCTTATAAGCCATATTTTCGGCAATCTGTTTCTCAAGAGAGGGCTGGTTATCGATCAGTGCCAGCACATAGGGTTCGTCCGGATTCTCGCTAAGGACTGCCTGGATGGCGGTCGCCCAAAAACGACGCTCACCGGTCAGCATTTTGAAAACATCGCGCCCATCTTCGTTGACGATCTGCCCTGTAACGGGTTTGATTTGCCCGGTATCGTGAAGCGAATCGCCCAGTACAATCAATTCGTCCAGCATGCGGCGGTTGAGGCGGTCAGTTTTCGCCAGCGCAAACCAATCCTGCACAGTTTCGCGCCAGGTGCGTGTCCCGCTGTAAAAGCCGCTGCGCAAAGGCAGGGGCAGCAAAAGGCGCGCCTGGAAGCGGTCTGGTCTGATCATGGAAACCGGCACGCGGTAGACGCTCTGACGATTGTTGATCATCTTCGGACCCGTAGGAACGCTCTGCTCTTCTGTTAACTGGCTGGACTCAAATGCGTCTGTGGTGGTTTCAAGCAGACTGCCAAAATTTCGTTTTATTTCTCTTGCCATTTCAATCTCCTAAATTTCCACGCGCTAAGCCCAACTGTGCCCATGGGCACAAATTAGACCGCTCCCAACTTACCTAAAACAGCGTCCACAAGATTGGATACACAGCGATATGCTTGTGATTTCTCAGGGCAATATGAGAAAACGTCATAGCCAGCTGTGGTCGCCGCAGAAATATCCGCCAGATCTTTGATGTAAGGCAGCAGCAGGTGTCCGTAAATGCGCTCCAACTCTTCAATCACATCCTGTGATTGTCGCCGCACCATGCGAAAGCGGGAAGGTACAATGCCCAGCACTTCCAGGTTGGGGTTGGTGGTGCGCCGTACGTTCTCAACCATCCGCAAGATATCCGCCAAACCGATCAAGGAGAGTCCATCCGGTTCGATCGGGATCAACACGTGAGTGCTGGCAACCAGCGAATTCATAGGCAGCATGCCGGCGGAGGGAGGATTGTCGATAATGATGTAGGAATAGTCGTCCTGGATCGGCTCCAGGAAATATGTCAGTTGAAAATCAGCTTCTTCGCGCTGTTTCAGGCTGGCTTCCAGGCCTTCCATACGGGCCTTATTGGTGCGAAACAGCTTGACCTTTTGGCCGCGTTTGCGCGGAATGAGCGAATCAACAATCAGGGATTCACTGGCGCCATAGCCGTTTTCCAGAGCCTGGGGGTAGTTATTATCCGATGTAATTACGGGCACAAAGTCTTCTGAGAAGCCGCCGCCCATGGCTGTGATGGTGGCCGAAAGCTGGTCGTCCATGTCAATCAGCAAGACGGGCTTACTGTTCTTCTTGCGTGATTCGTGGATTGCCAACCCGGAAGCCAGGTTGATGCTGATGGTAGATTTTCCAACTCCACCTTTTCGGTTGACCAGAGATATAATTGCCATGGGCTTACCTTTTATTCTGATATTGAACTCGTAACTATTCTACTGTAAAATAAACGGAATAACAAGCCAGAAGTAATTTGTAATTTAATTTTTTGATTCAGTTTAAGCAACTAAGCAATATTTATTAACTACTTGACTTAACTCCTACCGTTTGCTACCCTTTTAGTATAAAATTTACGGTGGTGATGTATGCCAGATAGTTTTGATTTGCTTCAAACCAATTTTTTTGAACACCCCTTCTTGCGTTATGCTGACACGCGCTATTTTTACCCAGGCGTCAAAGAGCAGCGCAAAGTCCTCAGTGTTGCCAACGACTTCATCTACGACAATAGCGACCCCTCCAAGAACCTGGGTGTCTTCGCCGGACCATCCGGCGGCGGCAAGAGCATCTTGGCGATGAAGATTGCCCAAACCAAATATTCTGCCCCCAACATAGGCCAGATTTTTGGAATGTACATGAATACCAACACACTGACCGAGCCGCGCCACTTCTTAATGGCGCTGATCGAGACGCTCTCACTCCCCTCTTCGCGTTCCAACGCCAATCGCATCGAAAGTATCTTTGAGCGACTGAAAGATGGTAATGACCAGCTTCTGATTGTGCTGGACGGTCCCCCGGTGGATCAGGAATATCTGACGCAACTGCTTGAATGGTCGGTTGAAAACAATAAAAAGATCAAGACCATCATCTTCCTGCAGGACATTAACAACGTCACCAGTAACATTGGTGCACTCAGCCAGTTTTTAGGGCTCTACGTACCCTTCCGTCTGCCCAGCCAGGCAGAATTGATCGAATTGTTAGCTTACCGCATGCTCTCCGCCGGCAACCTGGAGCCCCAGTCCGTGTTGAGCGAAGATGACCTGCGCGAGTTGGCTGCCAGCCACGGCAACTCCATTTCAGAGTGTCTGGCGGCAGCAGCAGAGCTTTTGGATGCCAAAAAGTTCCGAAAAGGGAAAATTTGACCCTAAATTTGCCGCTTTTAACCTCTTTTTTTCTTGTGGAGAACCTGCTATTCTTAGGCTAAGGTAAGCACACTAATGACCGAGCAGAACGTCTGGACTGAAATCACAAGCACACTGAACGCGTTGAACGACGACACGCTTTCTGCTCTGCTTTCCTCCAGCCAGCAGCTCTACGACGGCAACTACATCATCACCGCCGAGCCGGAAGCCTACTCCAGCCTTTGTCAATACTTCCCCCTGATCGAAACAGTGGTCCAGGATCATTCTGGTCGCCATTTTCGCCTTAATCTGCAAGCAAGTGTGCCCATGGGCACAGATGCGAACACGCTCCACTTCCAACCCGGGGCTGCCAACATCAGCGACGCCATCATCAACCCCGAAAGGATCGTCGCCTTGCCTACTTACTTGCTCCGTTTTGTGCCCTTTGTTGGGGCTGCGCCGGTGCTGATTGCCGCCGCACTACGCCAGGCTTTCTATTTTTCATCCCGCGAAGACGGCGCCAGCCAGCTATACCCAAAATCTGGCAACGACGTTACCGTCGATGTTCAATCCATTCTGCGCATGCTGGGCAATGCCATCAGCCGCGCCAAGTTTTTCCGCATCTTCAAAAACGGACAGATGGACTGGTTTGTAGAGCGGGCTGACCCTTCCCACCAATTCGTGGACGGGCAGATAAGGCGATTGCCTAACACCTACCACTACCGCGGACAACTGCTGACCCCCGGGGATGCCGCAGACCTTGCTGCCTGGCTGATGGAACAAAATCTTGTCAGCGAGCCGGCCGCCGTCCTTACCCGCGCGGTCAACACTCCCCGCAGCCAGATCCTCGCCTTCCCCTACCGTCTGCCAGAGGCTGGTTTTGAAGGGAGATCGGGCGAAGCGCGCAGCGTGCACCAGGTGGTCAGCCAGCTGCTCAACACCAGCCGGCTGGATGCCACCCTTTCGGGGTTGTGCGACCGTCTCTCCAGCCACCTGATCCGCCCTGAAAGTTTTTTGGCACTTCCCTGGTATTGGTTTACTAATGTTTTGCCCGAGTTGGGTGATGACCTTGGCATGCTCTATTTGATGTCCAAAAATTGTTGTTACATCGACTGGGCTCGTGGGCAGGATCGTAACCATTTTTGGGTAACAGGCGGGATGGAGACTCTGCAAGCCTGGATTGGCTCCGAAACCCTGCCCAAACGCATCCCCCATGCCTCTAAAAGCAAGCGCGGGCGCCCTCGTACCGAGCAAATTCAACCTGATTCGCAATACACGCGTGACTGGCGCAGCGCCAACCGTGAGCTTGCCAGCCAATACCTGCTGCGCACCGCCACCCGCAAAACTCAAAGCGGGAATGATTGGCAATTGCGCGTGAGCGAGGTGCAGCTCACCGCCCAGGACGAAACCCTTCGCCATGCCCTCAGCGCTTTTCTCCATGCTGTGCCCGCCCCGTTGACGGCTGAAACGCTGGCCGTGTTTGCTACCAACAGCGCTATTCAGAGTTTGCTGCTTGCTCAAAGCAAACTGCAGCCGGAACGATTATGTCATTTTGAGACTTTAGTAAATCAGGGAATTTGTCAGAATGAGACCCTAACCCGGCAGGAAATATGTCATTTTGATACCTTCGTTGATGCGTTAAATAGTTATTTTGAGACGCTGGTTGGTGCGGGAATATGTCAATTTGACAC
>CAZDPK010000107.1:0-4389 GCA_964507335.1 uncultured Anaerolineaceae bacterium
CGCGTCTTCCAGTGAACCAGGCAAGGCAGCAACCATCAACTCCTCACGCTCTCGCGCGTTGAGTTCATAAAGATTGACATTGTTGACCGGTTTCGGGCAAATGACCGATCGGTCATCCACGGCTTCCAGAGCAGCTGTGAGCATCGAAGTAAACGCCAGGTAGGGATTGGCGGAAGGATCCGGGCAGCGCAGTTCGATCCGAACCGCTTTCTTATTGCCATTGTTAACCTGTGGAACGCGAATCAATGCTGAGCGGTTAACCTGTGCCCATGCAATGTAGACAGGGGCTTCATAGCCAGGCACAAGGCGTTTGTAAGAGTTGACAATAGGCGCCAGCACTGTAGAAAGAGCTCGCGCGTGTTTCAGCTGACCGGCGATAAATTGCTTTGCCAGTTCTGATAAATGCATGGGGTCAGCTTCATCATAAAACAGGTTGTTACCGGCTTCATCATAAACGGACTGATGACAATGCATGCCCGAACCTGCGGCACCATAGATGGGCTTGGGCATGAAAGAGGCAATCACGCCGTGTCTTCCCGCAATGGCCTTGACTGCCGACTTAAAGGTCTGAACGTTATCAGCGGTCTTCAGCGCATCATCAAATTGAAAATCGATCTCGTGTTGTCCGAGCCCAACCTCGTGGTGCCCAACCTCAACTTTCAAACCCATCATGTGCAAGGCAGAGATGATTTCCGTCCGAATCCTGACTGCCTGGTCGTTCGCCGAAAAATCAAAATAACTGCCAACATCATAAGGCACTGGGTGGGTTTTTTCAGGACCATTCCGCAAAAACAGGTAAAACTCAGGCTCCGGACCAATATTGTAAGTCCAGCCGCGTTCCTCTTTGACCTTCTTTAGCATTGCTTTGAGGCGACCACGGGGATCACCCTCGAAAGGCGTGCCATTTGGGCGGTTGATATCACATAAAACCCTAGCACGCCGATATTCCGGGTCAGACCATGGCAGGATAGCATAGGTGTCCGGATCAACTTTGAGATGCATATCGCTTTCCTGGATGCGCGCGAAACCTTCCACTGAGGAACCATCAAACCAGATCCCTCCGTCCAGCACTTCTTCCAGCCTGCCAACCGGACCGTCCAACGATTTGACAACTCCATTGACATCGGTGAATTGGTAGGATAGGAACGAAACGCCATCCTCTTTGACACGTTTTAACAAATCTTGATTATCCATTTTTTCTCCTGATTTTAATAAGCAAGAATTCCAGATTGATCAATCTGAATCAATCTGCCCACCAAGCAAACGCGTTGTGCCGGTTGTCACCAACCGGTTTTAAGTTGCTTTCATCAAGAAGAATGAAACCCGTGAGGGGCTCCGAAGGCTTCCGCTGATCTGTTCGATTTTCCCCGGCGTTCCGGGTTAGCATATCCCTCGCGGGACAGAACCTTCACCTCGTCATCTCATTGCTGAGATCCATACGCTATATCTTCGCTATACAATTGTGCGTTTCAGGTATTAACCTAAAACTCTTTTTTTATATCACATTTTTAACAAATGGCTATAAATTTAAGAAAACACCTTGGTTTTTAATACCAAGGTGTTTTTCCGGTTCTTGACTACTTTTTCGAAATAGCGTTTTTGATCAGACCGACTATAGCCGTCAGTACGCCGCCGCCCACACCGCCACCTAAAAGGCTTAGCAGAATTGAGGTGATATCTGTACCGCCGGTGGCTGCTCCAAGCAAGCCAGGCAATTGTCCGCCGGCAAAACCTCCGATCAGTCCCACGACTGTATTACCAAGGGGACCCAGATCGAGTTTCTTTAGCAGACCGGCAATAAGGTTACCGCCGGCTGCCCCACCAGCCAATTGCAGAATTAAAGGTAACAAATTTTCCATAAATACTCCTTAGGTCTATGATGGTGTTTGATGAATGGTTAAACACCTGATAATTCGGGTGCAAGTTCTACGCCATTGTTATCGTGCAACATCAATCAATGGAAAAGGAAGCATATTGCAGAACTGCCAGAACAATAAAGCGCTTATGGAAGCGTCAGTGCCTTTTAACAGATTTGGACCCCCCACCTAAACTGGTGGCTGCCAAAGCTCAATGCGATTGCCTTCCGGGTCGATCACCCAGCCAAAAATGCCTTGCTCAATTTCTTCAACACGATCATCCACCTGACAGCCTTCTTCCTTCAATACCTGGACAAGTTCTTTCAGGTTATCCACACGATAATTGATCATGAAGTTGGCTTTGCCTGGCTCAAAATACGTGGTGTCGGATGCAAAGATAGACCATATCTGGTAACCAGGGTTCTTTTCTCCCGCATTCGTAAACATCACCGACCCGCCCCATTCTTCCAGTTTGATCCCCAGATGCTGGCTGTACCATTCCCGCAACGCTTCCGGATTTTGTGACTTAAAGAATATTCCGCCAATTCCTTGAACACGATCCATATGATCTCTACTTTCCTATTATCTAACTTCTCAATCGGTTTACTCTGTTAAAACCGGATTTTCCTCATTTATTTCATCTACCAAAGCCAAAATCTCCTGATTGCTGGGGATATCGCTCATATCGTGCCCATAATGCACAAACCGCGCTACACCTTCCTTGTCGATCAACACCTGAGCGGGCATGCGCCCCAGTTTAAAGAGGTTCACCTCTTGCCCATACAATTTCAAGACGCTGGCTTTAGGGTCAGGAAGCCCAATGAAGGGCAGGCTTTCTTTTTTCCAATAATCAGAGAAGCCCCGGGCGTTTTCAGGACCGACAACTACGACAGCAACATCGCGGGAAACAAATTCTGAGTGGTCATGACGCAACTGCGCCATATGCTTTTGGCAGAATGGTCAGGCAAAGGTGCGGTTAAACACCAACAGCACATTTTTCTGACCTTGCAATTCAGACAGTGAAAAGTCGTTATCTGAGAAATCCGGTAAAGTAAAGTTTGGTGCTTTTTGATTTATTGATACACGAGACATAGAAGATCCCTCTCAAATGATCTGTTGTAGCCAGGGTTATATTATTTACGGCTTGCAGAATTGTATCTTGGAAGCCTTTGTCAAATGGGCGATTTTAGTCAATTCTCACCATATTCCAGGAAACAGGCGGTAGCGAGTTTTCTCTGCAAACTTGTTATAACCATCCAGGTTTTCCTGCAAAAAAAGATCTTCAAGATGAGTGCGAAGGACGAAGAAATAGCCAAAAATGACCACTGGTATAAAAGCCCATAGCGAGTCGAGCAGCAACGGCATGCCTAAACTTGCAATTAAACTACCCAAATATCCTGGGTGGCGAACCCAGCTATAGGGACCACTTGAAATAACGGTCTGCCCGCGTTCGGGCTGCAGGCGCACAGTGCCAGAAAAAAACGCATTTTCAATAAAGGCCCAAGAGCCAAAAACATACCCTATCAAGATTAGTGCCAGACCAAACAATTCGACTCCCAAAGAAAGATCTGGAGACCAATTGAACCGGTCATCCAATCCGGCTGCCAGCAGAATAAAGACACTGCCAAATGCCATGATTGGTGAGAGCCATTTGTCCCATGCTTGCGTATTGCTTTGAGTTGCGTAATCTGCGCGCTCTTTGAGAATGCCCGGGCTCTTCCTGGCTGCAATGGCACGGCTGATAATAAAACTTAGCATGAATAGCACCGCCATCACCCAGGCTTGCCACCAATCCCAGCGCTTCGAAATGATCATCGGAAGCAGTGGGAAAACAACCAATACCAACAATAGCATAATTGCGATCCGAACAACGGATGTTTTCTTCTCAATGCCCATGCTCACCTCACTTAAAGTCTAGATAGTAAAAAAATCGAATCTTTTAGAGACGCGGAATACAGTTTGTTAATTATATCCTCGTTATAACCCGCCTATTTCTTACAATCAGCGCAGCTTCTCTTCGGTAGGAGCAGTGGAGCCTTTTTCACAATTGAGTTACGGAAATAGAGGGTTAACTTTGTTATTCTGGTGATCAATTCTCTTAGAAAGTCACAGACTTTGTTTCAACCACAACTACGCCTTTGCTGTTGAGCTCCCGGTTCCATTTCTCAATCAATTCGGGTGCGTCCTTGCTGAAGCTGCTGTGCGCATCGCTGACCAACACCACCTTGTAACCTTCCTCCAGTGCTCCCAGGCAGGTCGCTTTCACACAGCCGTGGGTTACCAGGCCAGTTACAACCACCACATTTACGTTGCGTTGGGCGAGTTCCTCCTGCAGATTGGTGTCTTCAAATGAGTTGCCGTGGCGTTTGTAAATGATCATTTCGCCTGCGATTGGCTGAATCTTCGGATGCATTTGCCAGCCATCCGATCCATACTTTAGATAACTATCGGCGTTATGCTGAATGAAAAACACGGGAATACCTTCCTGGCGGGCTTTCGATATAAGGAAATTGATGTTCTGGATCAACTGGTC
>CAZDPK010000108.1:0-4366 GCA_964507335.1 uncultured Anaerolineaceae bacterium
AAATCTTATAATTGCCCCATCGACTGAGAATGGGAAGAGTACGTCACAACGCCGTCGCAGAGAGGTTTCGCCTGGGCTGAAAGCGAAATCGACAGAGCGGTGACCGAAGTTCGCCCAGGAGTTGCGCGAGTGAACACTTAGTGTCAGTAGTTTGCGCCGGAAGCCTCCGTTACTGGGCATCCTGAGTGGCTCACAAGAGCAAGAAGGGTGGTACCGCGGTTGACCCCGTCCCTTTACCGGGCGGGTTTTTTTGTGCCTGCCGTCAAATTATTGAGGTGAAAATGACTGAGATCGAAACCCAACTACAGAACGAACAGCAATCTGCCCTGACAAACCTGGGGGAAGTCACCAGCCCGGAAGCGCTGGATGCCTGGAAGCAAACCTACCTTGGCAAGGCTTCTTTGGTAATGACCACCTATGGCAAGATGGGCACGTTTAGCAAAGAAGAGCGCCCTCTTATTGGAAGGGCGGTTAACACCGTCAAAGTTGCACTGGAAGCAGCCTTTGCCGAAAAAGAAGTGCTGGTAAAGCAAAATGCGCTTTTACAGACGATGGAAAGTGAAAAACTGGATGTGACCCTGCCCGGCTACCCAGCCAAACGCGGCAGGCTGCACCCCATCAACCTCACCATGCGCGAAATCTACCGTGTGTTTGGGGATATGGGTTTCCAGGTTTACAACTCACCGGAAGTTGAGACTGATGATATGAACTTCACCTACCTCAACATCCCTCCCTACCACCCTGCCAGGGATATGTGGGACACTTTTTACACTGAGACTGAAGGGGTTGTCTTGCGCACGCATACTTCCCCAGGTCAGATCCATGCCATGCGTGAGTACTACCCGGCTCCTGTGCGTGTGATTCTGCCGGGTGCGTGCATGCGTTACGAGCAGCAGGACCAGAGCCACGAGATCGAATTTATGCAGTTTGAACTCCTGGTGGTGGACAAGGGCATCACGTTTGCCAATCTGAAAGGCACCATGGATGACTTCACCAAGCGCATGTTTGGTCCCGAAGCGTTTACCCGCCTGCGCCCTTCACACTTCCCCTTCACCGAGCCCAGTGCCGAATTGGACATGAGTTGTATCTTTTGCGGTGGTCAGGGCTGCGGCGTCTGCCACGGTACCGGTTGGATCGAGCTGGGTGGCTGCGGCATGGTGCATCCACGTGTTTTGCAAAATGGAGGCTACGACCCCGAAATCTATAGCGGTTTTGCGGCTGGAGTGGGGATCGACCGCACAACCCTGCTGCGTTACCACATTGATGATATTCGTTATTTACGAAGTAATGATATTCGCTTCCTGGAACAGTTCTAAGCAGGAGAGGAAAAAATGAAAGCACCGTTAAGTTGGATTCAAGATTACGTTGACCTGCAGGGTTTGAGCCTGGAAGAAATTGGTGAAACCCTGACCATGATTGGTCTGGAAGTGGAAGAAATTACCCTGGTGGGTCTGGAAAAACCCCTGGCAGCCCGTCTGCAAAATAAATATGCCGGTCTTTCCTGGCCCAAAGAAAAATTCGTTGTGGCAGAAGTGCTGGAGGTTCGCCAGCATCCTAATGCAGATAAACTAACGCTCTGCCAGGTGAATGATGGCAGCGCAGAGATCACTGTCCTGACTGGGGCACCGAACCTATACCCCTTTGTTGGCAAGGGACGCCTTGAAAAAACCATAAAAGTTGCCTATGCGCGTGAGGGTGCCCAGCTTTATGATGGGCATCAGCCTGGCCAGGTTTTGACAAAACTGAAGAAAGCTACGATTCGTGGAATCGACTCCAGCTCAATGATCGCTTCAGAAAAAGAACTTGGCATATCCGAAGAACATGAAGGCGTGATTTTTTTGGATGATGATGCACCGGTGGGCATGCCGTTGGCAGAATACATGGGTGACGCTGTTTTCGAGGTTGCCATCCTGCCAAATATGGCTCGGGATGCATCCGTATTGGGAATAGCCCGCGAACTTTCGGCTGCCCTGCAGCGTCCTTTGAAAGAACCCGTTGGCTTGGAATTGCAGCAAGGCGGTGAGATCGAACAGAAAGTTGACCTGCAGATCCGGGAGCCAGAACTCAACCCGCGCTTCATGCTCGGATTGGTGGAAGATGCGAAAGCAGTGCCGAGCCCCTATTGGGTGCGTAGGCGACTGGCATTGGCCGGCATGCGTCCAATCGATGCATTGGTGGACGCCACCAACTACACCATGCTCGAAACCGGCCAGCCTCTGCATGCCTTTGATTATGACATGCTCATGAGAAGGGCGGCTGGCAAACCTACCATCATTACTCGCAGAGCCGAAGAAGGTGAGACTCTTACCACGCTGGACGGAGCCCAACACAAGCTGACCAGCGAAACCGAGTTGGTATGCGACACCAAAGGCCCTTTGAGCCTGGCTGGCGTGATGGGCGGCGAAGAGTCGGGTATTAACCAACAAACCAGCAAGGTGTTGCTTGAATCAGCGAGCTGGAACTTTATAAACATCCGCAAAACGAGCTCCCGATATCGTATGAACAGTGAGGCTTCCTATCGTTTTAGTCGCGATGTCCACCCGGCACTGGCTGAACAAGCCTTGAGCCTTTGCCTGCAGCGCATGCAAGTCTGGGCAGGCGGAAGCGTGGTGGAGGGCGTGCTTGATCATTACCCACTCAAACGCGAAGATCCCCAAAACACGCTCACTGAAGGCGATATGGAACGCCTGTTGGGTTTACATATTCCGATCGAGGACGCAAAATCGATCTTGGAGAGGCTCGGTTTTACCTGCTCGCTCCATAATGGAATGTTGACCGTGCTCACCCCATCGAATAGGACGGATATTGAAAGCGGTGTTGTTGGAAAGGCGAACTTGATCGAAGAGGTCAGTCGCATTTACGGCTACAACCACATTCCGACAGAACGGCTATCTGGTGAACTGCCGCCCCAAGTGGGAGACAGACGTGTTGGGTTTGAAGAAACCGTGCGCGAAACCCTGGTCTCAATTGGACTGCAGGATACTCTGGCTTATCGCCTGACCTCAGTCCAACGGGAAGCCCGGATCCTGTATGGTACGGCGGCTGAAAATGCGCCGGAGTATGTGCGCATAGCCAACCCAATTTCGCCTGAGCGGACGGTCATGCGCCGCACCGGGCTGGCGACCATGTTCGAACTGATTGAACGCAACCAGCGCAACGCTGATGGACTGTCTTACTTTGAAATTGGACCGGTCTTCATCCCGGTTGAGGGAAACCTATTGCCCGATGAACCGCACCACCTCACAATTGGCATGTGGGGAAAGAAAAGCAAGACGGGTTGGTCTGGTCAGAAACCGGGGGATTTTGGCTTCTTTGACCTGAAAGGCGTTCTGGAAGCTTTGTTCAGTGGACTCCACCTTGAGGCAATTCTTTTTGATGGATCCAGGGAAATCCCGACCTTCCACCCCGGTAAATCAGCCCGATTGATGGCAGGAGAAACGGAAATCGGGGTCATGGGAGAAGTTCATCCGCTCGTCAGGCAAAATTATGATTTCACAGAGGGTGCTATCCTGGCTGCTGAGTTGAACCTGGATCAAATGATGCTGCTGGTGGACAAAGGCTTCAAGGTTAATTCCATCTCGAACTTCCCGGCGATGGTGGAAGATATTGCCTTGATTGTGCCTGAGGAAATCCCTGCCAGTCGTGTGGAAGAACTGATCTGGAGAGCTGGTGGTAAACTGCTGAGGAGTGTGGCGTTGTTTGACCTCTTCCGTGGTGAGAAGATTGGAGTTGGTATGAAAAGCCTCGCCTATCAGCTCACCTATCAGGCATTTGACCGCACCTTGAGTGTGGCTGACGCCGCCGCAATTCGCAAGAAAATCGTGAAGACACTGGCTTATGAAATCGGAGCAGTATTAAGGGATTCTTAGGAGAGAAAATTGTGAAAACCGTTTTACTATTTACACGTAACGGATTAGGCGAAGCGCCCGAAGGGCTGCAGCAAACCCTGGCCGTCAAATATCTGAGTTTGCTTGCCCAGGAAGAACAAAAACCCAGCCAGATCCTTTTCTACACTGAGGGTGTCAAATTGGTTTGTGAAGGCTCATCAGTGTTGGGTTGGCTCCGCAACCTGGAAGAAGCCGGCGTGGAGCTGATCGTCTGCTCGACATGCCTGGAATATTTTGGGTTGGAGGATCAGGTGCGGGTTGGCAAGGTTGGCGGTATGTTCGGCATCCTGGCGGCTTTACAGCAGGCAGAAAAGGTTATTAGCCTCTAGCGTATTGCTGTCCTGTTGTGGGCTTTTGACCATTTATCCATCGGTACAGTCTTAAAAACAATTCCGTAGGGAGCTCAGCTCCCTACGGATATTTTTTAATCCTTTCATGTGTCTGCAATTTATCCAAGCCATTTCCATCGATATTTTTAC
>CAZDPK010000109.1:0-3002 GCA_964507335.1 uncultured Anaerolineaceae bacterium
AAACTGCAAGTTTCAGAGAGGACAACAACTGTTGTCCTCTGTTTTTATCTCATGTCAGCAAATCGAATGATTGTCATGTCTTGATAATTGACAATTCAAGCTACCCCTGGGGCACCAACCTTTTAAGGATACCCGTACTGCCTTGCATAGGGGATCCAATCCGGTTCTTGTGTAGAACCGACATCATTTGGCTCACAAATGCTGGTGTTATTGATTTGCGATAAACTTGGGGAAAGACCCAAAAGGTATAAGCTGGAACTTTTGGCTTGCTTGGAGCGTCAGGATTGTAATCTGAAAAATGTCAGAGTTATTGAGGTTGTCTATGAGACGAGAGAAAAAGCAAAAGAACCAAGACAAAAAACCGCGTAAAGGCTACCTGAAGTGGCTTTTTCAACTCTTCTACAAACCCCGCGCCACACTGACCAAGGTGGGAGCTGAAGATGTCTCCAACAAGCGTACCCCACTTCTTTTCATCAGCATTATCGTTGTCCTGGCGGTGTTGATTGCCGCGCCAGTCAAAACCCAGCAGCTGGAAATGGGCGCGACCATACCAGAGGATTTTCAATGGTGGTCGGAGGAGCAGCAGCAGCAATACCTGGAAGCGCAAGCCAACCAGGCCTCTCCAATTTTCATGATTCTTTTCCCGGCTCTCCAGGGCATCCTGGGCTATCTGATCTTCAGCATGTTGATGGCAAGCATCCTCTACCTGGCGCTCACATTGGCTGGCAGCCGGGCTCCGCGCCTGAAAATTGGCAACCTGGTTGCCTGGGCGATGGTGCCGTTTGGGCTGCGTGAACTCGTGAAATTTTTCGTGGTCGGCTCGAGCAAGCAGCTGGTTGAAAACCCTGGTCTTTCGAACTTTATCCAAGCCGACGCCGAAGGTGTGAGGGCTTATTTGCGCGGTATTTTGGGCAGCATTGACCTTTATTGGCTATTATTTTTGGTTCTGCTGATTATTGGTGCTATCCTTATCTCAGGCTTAAAGAAAAGCAAAGCCATTGTCACTACCATTATTGCCGTCCTTATCATGCTGTTGCTGCAGGGTCTGCCAAGCCTTGTAAGCAGCCTGCTGGGCGGTCTCAATGCTGGTGGAGCAGGGTTCTACTTTTAAAGGAAGCGACGATGCAGGATAGTTTTGTTCAAACAGTCAACCTTCGGAAAACCTACAACATGGGTGAAACGGAAGTGCATGCCCTGGATGGGCTGGACTTGACCATTCCCAGTGGTTCTTTCACTGTGATCATGGGTCCCAGCGGTTCGGGCAAGAGCACGCTGCTCTACCTGGTGGGTGGATTGGACTGGCCGACTTCGGGCAATATATTGGTGGATGGGCAGGCTATCGCCACCATGGACGAGAATGCGCTGGCAGATTACCGGCGCAACAAGGTTGGGTTCATCTTCCAGAGCTTTAACCTGATCGCCAACATGAGCGCGGAAGCAAACGTCGCCTTCCCCCTGCGATTCGCGGGGATCAAGAAGAAAGACCGCGTGGTGCGCGCCGAAGAATTGATGGACAAGGTGGGGTTAAAGGACCGCATTGGTCACAAACCGACCGAGCTCTCAGGCGGTCAGCAGCAGCGGGTGGCTGTTGCCCGGGCTCTGGTCAACGACCCGCCCCTGATTTTGGCAGACGAACCGACCGGCAACCTGGATTCGACCAGCGGGCAGGTGATCATGAGCATGCTGGATGAGCTTTGTAAAGCCGGCAAGACCATCATGGTCGCCAGCCATGACCCACGTATGCTGACCTATGCCACCCATCGCATCTACCTGATGGATGGAAAAATGGTCGACGAAAAACAATACTTGGAATCTATTTCAATCAGTTCTTAGAGGTACGCAATGAAACGAAACACACAAATCTTCCTGGTAATAACCCTGATCCTCTCGCTGGTCTTATTGCCGGTCTTGCCGGCGGATGCACAGTGGGTGGACCCACCTGCCGAGAACCTGGCAACACCTGTACCCTGGGACTATGTGCCAGATAATGGGGATGTGGTGCACCCGGCTGGTTGGGTACCCGAGAATATTGTGCAGCAAGTCACCGAGCGCCCGATGCTCTACGTTGCCGGTTATGACACCGGTGTTGGAAAAAAGAGTGTCAATCCGTACGGTAATTTTGGTCTCACCTTTACGATTGGTAACAACGGCAAAGAACATGCCCGAAACATTATTCTGACCTTCAGCAGCCAGGATTTTGACCCTCTGGATGGAAGTGTCATCAATATTTGGGAAGTGGACGCGCTCAATGCGCAACAAGAAACCCGCACGCACCAATTTAAGGTAAACGACATGTCCACCTGGAAATACTCAGGCATCATCACTGCCGCAGTCTCTTACATGGACCCGGTGGGCAACACTTACTCAGAAACTTTTACCTTTGCGATCACGATCAACCAATCCGGAACAGGGACTGTAGCCGCTACCGCCACCCCCGCCGCAGTGCAACGCGCGCAGATGGTGGTTAATAATTACAGCACCGATATCGACCCGCTGCAGCCGGGTTCAACCTTCAAACTTACCCTGGATATCAACAACGCCGGCAGTGAACTGGCGCGCGATGTTTCGCTGATTTATGGCGGCTCCACCATCACTACCAACCCGGAGGGCACGCCGCAAGCCGGCGGTGTCAGCGGTGGTGCCGGGGATGTCTCTGTATTCGCCCCGATTGGAAAATCGAATGTGGTCCTGATTGGCGATGTCGCGGCAGGCAGCAGCCTGAACCCCGAACAGGAATTTGTGGTCAACGTCACCGCCCAACCAGGTGCCTACCCTCTGAAACTCTCATTCGTCTATACGGACGCCAAGGGCAACCGCGTTATCGACGACCAGGTCATCACGCTGTTAGTTTTCTCGCTGCCTCAACTCGAAATTTCGTTCTATAACCCGGTGGAAGGCATGTTTTACGTCGGTCAGATGGGCAGTTTGCCCATTCAGATCACCAATCTGGCTCGCAAGTCGGTTGTGCTGGGTAATGTAGTGGTCACATCTGAAGCGGGTGA
>CAZDPK010000109.1:3102-4341 GCA_964507335.1 uncultured Anaerolineaceae bacterium
GAAGAAGAACCGGGAACCATATTCAATGGCGGCGGGATGAAGTCACCTTGAGGCTTTTTGCCCCTGAACAAGAAGAGGTTGGTGTTTTGTGCGCTTAGTAGATTTGATCAGTCTGATCGTAGATAACCTGAAAAGGCGTAAAGGGCGCGTCGTTTTGACCGCCATTGGCGTTATTATCGGCACCGCGGCAGTGGTGACTCTAATCTCGCTGGGTGCTGGTCTGAAAGAAAGCGCTACCAGCCAGCTTTGGGGTATTAACGATCTCAGCAACGTGGAGGTCTACCCTGGTTTCCCGGAAATGAAGGGCAACATGGTGGAGTTCACCGAAGACGACATCAAAAAGATCACTCCCGATGTGGTGGCGCAGTTTGAAGCCATGCCTGGTGTACAGCGAGTGATCATTAAGCAGTCGGTCAACGCTGGTGTGGAAATTAAACTGGATAAATTGATGGCCTGGGGCAATATCACCGGTGTAAACCTTGATGATCTGGCGGACATGGGCGTGGCTGCCCGCCAGGGTATCACTGACGTGACTGGAAAAGGGACTATTGTGGTTGGATCGTGGATCGAAAACAATTTCTATGACCCCAACCAGCGCCCGGGAGATGAACCATTTGAACCGCCGGATTTAATGGGTCAGACCCTGAAAGTCGACTTCATTAAGTGGAACAATGACGGCACCGAGACGCGCAAAAGCATGCGGATGCAGGTGGTCGGTGTGCTCGAAGAGACCCGAGGCGAAGCGGACTACAGCATTTATATGAATTGGGATGATGTCATCCAGTTGAATGACTGGGTTGCCGGCAGACGGGTCGATTACAGCAAGCAGGGCTTCAACAACGTAACGGTCAAAGCCACCAGCCCGGAAGTGGTGATTGACCTGGCTCAGCAGATCACCGATATGGGCTTTCAAGCGTATACGCCCCAATCCCAGGTGCAGAGCATCAACAGCTTTTTCACCATCATGCAGGTCGTGTTTGGTGGGGTGGGGGCGATCGCGTTGCTGGTAGCTGCCATCGGCATTGCCAACACCATGGCAATGGCAATTTTGGAACGCACACGTGAGATCGGCATTATGAAGGCGATTGGCGCGACCAACAACAACATCCTCAGCATTTTCCTGGGAGAAGCGGCTGGAATTGGCTTTTTGGGAGGTGTGGGAGGATTTTTGTTGGGATGGGCGATTTGCGGCATCATCAATTTGCTGGCGGGATCATACCTGACATCGCAAAGTGGGGG
>CAZDPK010000110.1:0-4105 GCA_964507335.1 uncultured Anaerolineaceae bacterium
GGGCGGTCTTTGACCGTTGCCATTAAAACAGTCGACAATCCCACAAAACCCAATGAAACTGCAAACATGACCCCATAACTAAAGCTCTGCACCAACCAACCCGACAAGACTGGAGCGAGCAGCAAGAAGACACCGGTGAGGGTTCTAGCCATGCCCAGGTAGGTCGGGCGTAATTTTTCATCGCCCAGTTCCATCACAAGCATGGTGTCTCCCAGGTTCAAACCGGCAGTATAGAGACCAAAGGCTGCAAAAACTGCGTAGTATACCCACAGTGATTGTGAAACAATTGCCACCACCAAGCCCAACCCCCAGGTGGTGAAGGACAAAATCACCACTTTTTGGGGTCCGATTCGGTCACCGATGCTGCCCCAGACGGCATATCCAAGTATGCCTGAGACAAGCAACAGTGCCGTAAAAATTGCGGCGTGCTCATCGCCCAAGTTAAACCGGTTAATTGCGTAAACGGCGAGAAAGGCGCTTGCCATATTGCCCAGAAATGCCAGGGAACGCGAAACCAGGTAGCGGATAAAGTTGCTGTCCGATTTCAGGATCTGCTTCATCAGCGCCCAGGTCTGCCCACGCAATTTTGGACCACTTTCTTTTTTTAGCTTGCTGAGATCTTCCGGCTCAGGTTCGCGGTTGCGGGAATAGGCCGCGTATGAAAACCAGAGCGAGACGGCTGCGACCGTAAAACCGATGGCATAGTTCTGGGGATAGGGGAATTTACCCAATAAGTAGACACTCAGCAACGATCCAAGCAGCCCGGCAAGCTGACCGAAAATGCGCGAGAGACCGATAAAGCGCGCCCGATGGGAGATTGGGATCACGCGAGCGTTCAATTCCTGCCAGGGTAAGCCAGCCATCCCGCCGCCAATCCCACGCCAGATCATCAGAAAAAGCAGCAGCCAATAGACATTCTGGTTTTCGAGCTTACCGATTAGAAGCGTCAACAGCGGCAGCAGCATGTAAGGCATACGCTCCAGGAAGCCCATTTTCAAAGAAAACGGGAGTACTTTGGGCATTTTACTGATGCGACCAGACATAAAAAGCTGTGGGATGAACCAACCGGCGTTTACCACGGCTGGAATCAAACCAATCAGGAAGGGGGAATCGGTCAGCGTAGCCGCAAAGACCGGCATAATGGTGTTGATGGACCAGATGCTGTCTGAGAAGAAAAAGAACATCAAGTCGAGCGTGTTGGTGATAACGTTGTGTTTAAAGTTGACAGCCACACCTGGGGGGACGTTATCCTCAGGGTGGATGTGGAGCACGCGGTCAAAGAGCCTGGTTAACAGATTCATAGCGATAGTGATTATAGTTTAGTGCCGTCATTTCGGGAAAAAATTGACAGGAAATTCGGATTAAGCCCGACCGGCAGAAGGATCTTTCATAATAGAGCGGGCAAAAGACAGCTGCTCCAGATCGACACAAAACCTGCCCGCGCAAGTTATAATGAAGTCATGGAAATTGCAGTGATCGGTGCAGGCGCGGCAGGGATCATGGCTGCTTTGCAAGCCGCGCATGGAGCCGGGCAGGTCACACTCTTTGAACACAACCAAACCATTGGGCGCAAGCTGCTGGTGACCGGCAGCGGGCGCTGCAACCTCAGCAACGATAACCTCGACCCCTCCCTTTATTTTTGCGAAGATTCAGATTGGATCGCGAAGTTCCTGGATAGCTTCGGCACAGCAGAACTCAAGGAAGTCTTTGAAAAATTGGGCATCCCCACCATCAAAACTGATGACGGCTGGTATTATCCGCTCTCGCAATCCGCTCAGGCGGTGGTCGAGATTTTGCATGAGCGCCTGCTCGAGGCTGGCGTAACGTTGCGCCTAGCCACAGAAGTGGAGTGGTTTTGCTTCAAAGAAGAGCAATTCGAACTCAAATTGAACTGGAATGAGCGCAAAACCATCGAGCGTTTCGATAAGCTGGTCGTGGCAGCCGGCGGCAAGGCGTACCCCGAACTGGGTTCGAAAGGGAGCCTTTTCCCCGCTATTGCAGGGCTTGGTCACTTGGTTGAAACCATCAGTCCGGCGTTGGGTCCCATTTTTGTGGATTTGGGAGCGTTCATTGCCCTGAAAGGGCTGCGCTTTGACGCGGTCACTTCCATTTACCTGGAGGGTGAACGGCTTGGCAGCACCTTTGGCAACCTGATCGTCACTGAAAAAGGCTTCAATGGACCGGGCGTGATGAATCTGAGCCACTTTGTGGGCTTGCATGCTGGGCGAGAGTTGCAGCTGCAGGTCAACTTTTTGGCACCGTTTTGGGAAGGCATGGCGGAAGAATTGGCGGACCTGGAAAAAGCGCGCGGCAGTTTGAGAGGACTTCTATTGCGCGCGCTGGCACCGAAGGCAGTCAATTTCTTCCTGAACCAGGCAGAAATCAACCCTGAGATCCAAATCAAAACTGTTGAAGGTGAGCAGTTGTTACGGTTATTGCGCGTAGCCACTGATAATCGTTTCACGGTCAGGGGAGCGGGTGACTTCAAAAACAGCCAAACGAAAGTCGGTGGGGTGCCGGTCGGCGAAGTTGACCCCCTCACTTTTGAATCCAGGCTTATTCCTGGGCTATTCCTGGTGGGCGAGAGCAACAACATCGCCGGACCCTGCGGGGGCTACAATTTGCATTACGCGTTTGGAAGTGGAATTCTGGCCGGGAAACACCTGGTCGGTTCAAATCACAACAGCTAAAGGAGAGTTTATGACCATTCCATTCATGGAGCCTTTTCGCATCAAAGTAGTCGAGAAAGTAAAAATGACTACAAGAATAGAACGGGAAATCGCCCTGGCAAAGGCGCATCTGAATCTTTTCAACGTTCAAGCCGAGGACGTGTATATCGATTTGTTGACCGATAGCGGCACCAACGCGATGAGCGACGAACAGTGGGCGGGAATGATGCGCGGAGATGAATCCTACGCTGGCGCAAAGAGTTATTATCGCTTCGAAAAAGCCGTGCAAGATGTTTTGGGCTTCGAATACGTGCTTCCCACTCACCAGGGAAGGGCGGCGGAAGGGATGCTTTTTGCGACGCTGGTCAAAAAGGGGCAATATGTCCCCAACAATCGCCACTTTGATACCACCCAGGCGAATCTGCTGGTCTTGGGAGCCAATCCGGTCGATATCACTGTCCCGGAAGCGGAAGACAGCACCATCGAACTACCATTTAAAGGCAATATGGATTTGGTGAAATTGCAGGAATTCATATTGGAGGTTGGCGTGGAGAACATTCCACTGGGCATGCTCACCATCACCAATAACTCAGCAGCCGGGCAGCCAGTTTCCATGGAAAACATCCGCCAGACAGCCGCAATTTATCACAGCCACGGCATCCCCTTCTTTTTAGACGCCTGCCGCTTCTCAGAAAACGCCTGGTTCATCAAAATCCGCGACCCGAAATATTCTGATACCCCGGTGATTGACATTGTGCGGGAGATGTGTTCTTATGCTGATGGCTGTACCATGAGCGCAAAGAAAGACGCGATCGTCAATATTGGCGGCTTTATTGCTTTCCGCGATCCGAACCTGAAGCAAAAAATTGCTCAAAACCTGATTGTGCATGAAGGGTTTTTAACCTACGGCGGGTTGGCTGGGCGTGACCTGGAGGCAATTGCTGTGGGTCTGCATGAGGCTGTCGATGAGGATTACCTTAATTATCGCGAATCTCACACCCGCTATTTGGGTCAAGTGCTGAAAGAAGCCGGCTTGCCCGTATATATGCCGACGGGCGGGCACGCGGTCTATGTGGATGGTGGCAAAGCTTTGCCGCATATCCCACCCAGCCAGTTCCCGGCGGTGGCCTTGGGCAATGCCTTGTATCTGGCAGGCGGTGTGCGCACGGTTGAGATCGGCAGCCTGATGTTTGAGCATCTTGACTCACAAACCGGGGAGCCAGTTTATGCGCCGCTGGAATTGCTGCGGTTTGCCATCCCCAGGCGCGTGTATACCCGCAGCCACCTGGATTATATTGGCGAAAGCGCGGCTGAGTGTATGAAAGAGGCACAGGCAATTCGAGGATTGCGTGTGAAGTGGGCACCCCCAGTGCTGCGGCACTTCATGGCGCAGTTGGAAGAAGTTTAAGAGTTAGTTTCTACCGAGGAAAGAGGAC
>CAZDPK010000111.1:0-3956 GCA_964507335.1 uncultured Anaerolineaceae bacterium
ATCCCACCATTGATATTTGAGTTGATACAGCCAGGTGCGTTTGCGCTGACCGAAGCCGCGCAGGTCCATGGCGTTGGCAATATCCTCACTGGAGACGATGGCGTTCATCGTCACCGGAATCAACAAGGGTGCCACCTGCCTGATTTTCTGGATGATATTGCCCTTGCCGGCATCCAGCTCAAAACCACGTGCGCGCTGCGCGTCCAGGGTGACCTGGAAGTTGCGCGCCAGGGTGGGGATAAAGCGAAACGAGAGTTCCATAGTGTATGCCAGCCGGTCAGGCAGACCGAGCTTGCTGAAAGTGACGCCATAGGCACGGGAATCCATGGTGTACGGGATCATGATGAAGACCAGCGAAATGGACAGGATGCGCATCAACTGCGACACCGCGAACCACAGGCGCTCCACCGTCAACCCCACGTTGACGTGCCGCCCGAAAAGGAGCACGCCATCAGGCCAGACCAATTGACCCCCCTCAGGTACCACGCCACCAGCACCGCCTCCGGTGATGATGGTGTTGACCACGATCATGGTGAAAAGCATGATGGAGATCATCAGCCAACCCAGGCGGGTGTCTTTCCAGGTCAGTCTTCCCAGGCTGTACCAAGTGATGGCGATCAGGAACACCACAAACAGGATGTTGGGGTTCCAGGTGGTGGTGGCAGAAAACAAGACCGCGAAAGAGAAGATGAAGCGAGCCCGTGGATCGATATGATCCATGGGGCTATTGCGATAGCGGTAATTCCAGGCAACCAACATGATAAAAGTCGAGGGCGGTTCGTAGGGGAGACCCCTTCCCTGGTGAGGGTCCAAGGTCTAACGAAACCGCCCTCAAATTGAGTAAATCCCTAACGCCCGCTGCGTTGGACGATGGCAGCGTAGGCAACCATCAAAATTGGCAGCAACACCAAGCCCCAAAGGACATTGGTAATGAATGCGGGCAGGAAGTTGGCAAAAATGACGGTATTGATGTCTGCGCCTGAAACCCACATTTCAGAAACACTGGCTAATGCCATACCGGCAGCAACACCCAGTACGACAGAAACTTCACCCAGCAGAATGGATTTCTTCTCGTTGTATTTGTAGATCAAGGCAGAGAAAAGACCTGGGATGAGACCCATGACACCATTGCCGAGGTCCCACCAGAGCCAGAAACCATAGCCGCTGAGCATATCGGCAAGGATGTTGCCGACGAAACCAGTGATAAAACCGACGATCGGACCGAAAGCGATACCGAAGAACATCGGGATGACAACCGCAGGGCGGATACCGACGTTGCCGGCACCGGGGATCTGCCAGATGTTGAATGCCCAGGTAACCACTGCATACAATGCGGCACCAATGGCGGCATAGACGACTTCTTTGGTCCCGAAAGCCCAAATGTTTTTCTTCTTACCAGTTGTGTACGTATTTTCCATAAATTACCTCCGATTAATTAGATATAAATTGGCTGAGCGCTTCCGCGCACAAATATTGACCGGTCTTCGGCCATAATTGCTGGTTTAATTTTAGCAAAGAAGTTGGCAAAAGTCTCCACTTGTTCAGGTTTTCCTCATCCTGCAGAATATCCTGCGGGTGTCCATCGGCAACGATCTCACCACCATATAGAACCACGACGCGATTGGCAAAAATGAGTGCCAAATCCAGGTCGTGAGTGATGAAAACGATGGCATCAAAACCGGGTGTCTGCAGGATGGTGCTCATGAAGGATTGGTAATTCCAATAATCCTGCCCGGCGGTCGGCTCGTCCATCATCAACACGCGGGAGCGCATGGAGAGCACGGAAGCAATGGAAACCCGTTTTTGCTGCCCGAACGAGAGCGCAAGAGGCGGCGTGGGCAGTTCTTCTTCCAGATGTACGGTTTCGATTGCCCAATTGACGTTTTCTTCCACCTGCTGAGGGCTGAACTTGAGGTTTTTTGGTCCGTATGCCAGTTCTTCGCGCACAGTTGCTGCAAAAAGCATCTGGCTGGGGCTCTGGAAGACGTAACCAATAGTTTTGGCAGAGGTGGCAACAGTCGATTTTTTGGAATCGACCCCTTCCAGCAGCACCTTGCCGCTGGTGGGCTTGAGCAAACCGAGGGCATGCTTGACGGTGGTGGTCTTGCCGCAACCGTTATGCCCCAAAATTGCGATCACTTCACCGGCACGGATATCCAGGTTGATCCCATGCAACACTTCGGGAGAATCCTCTTTATATTGAAAGCGCACATCCTGGAAAGAAACCAGCGGTTGGCTTTGGGGGTCAATCTTGGGAACGGTAGGCTGGAAGTGGGGCGCAGGTTGGTTTTTGGCACGCCGGGCAATGACGGTGGCAGGCAGTTTGATGCGGCTGTAATCGACCGCGTCCATCACACCGGCTGCATCACCGTTGTAGATTATCTTCCCATCGTCCATGTAGAGCACTTTTTCAGGGTGGATGGCGAGCACGTCTTCCACGCGGTGTTCAACGATCATGATCGAGAGCCCTTCGTCTGCCAGCTCCCTGAAAGCCAGCAAAGCCTCACGCGCGGAAGCGGGGTCCAGGCTGGCAAGGGGTTCGTCCAGCAGCAAGATGTCTGGCTGCATTGCCAGTACGCCAGCCAGGGCTACTTTTTGCTTTTCCCCACCGGAGGTGAAGAAGGTTTCCTTGTCTTTTAAGTGAAGAATATGCAGTCTCTCGAGCGCTTTGTGCGCAATGGGAAGCATTTCTGCATAGGACATACCCTGGGATTCCAGCCCAAAACAGACCTCATTGAGCACATAGGTGCCCAAAATCTGGCGTTCGGGGTCCTGTAAGAGCGTGCCAATGTGGGTGGATATTTGAGACAAACCCATACCGCGCACCGATTGACCATGGATGAGGACATCGCCTGTCATTTCGCCGTTATAAGAATGGGGGATGAGCCCGTTGATGCAGCGCATCAGGGTGGTCTTACCGCAACCGGAAGAACCAGCCAGGAGCATGATCTGACCCGGCTCGAGGGTCAGGTTGACATTCTGGATGGCGGGTACGCTGCGCGTGTGGTACTGGAAGGACAGATCCTTGACAACCAGGGGCAGCGGCACAGCCTCAGTCATGGAAAATGACCTCTACCGGATCGTCCAACTGGATGCCAAACTGGCGGGCGGCACTGCCATTGACCACCGCGATTTCAACGAAGCCTTCGCTATCGGTCACAGCCACCAGGTCGCCAATTTTGCGGTGACCGTAGGATGGCACGATACCATCGATGGTTTCGCCTTTTATTTTCAGCGTGGTTTTGGCAAGGTCGGGAACCTGCGAGACGCGCAGGTTGGTGGAGCAGTTGCCGAAGACGTCGATCACGATGATATTTGCCTGGTATCCCCGGGTAGTTCTTTCGGGTCTGGGCAGGGGCGTGCGGATGGGGTCAGTGATGAGCGTGCCCATATCTTCCAGGGGGACGCCGTTGGCCAGGTGAGCGCCTGATGGCGCAAAAATGTCGCGACCATGGAAGGTGGTGTAGACCGTCGGCATCCAATATTCGGGTTTATCCAGGTGTACGATTGTGATTTCTTTTCCTGCGGCTTCCGCCTCTTCCAGCATAGGGGTGATCAGCCCGTTATCAGGCACAACGAAAAATTGGTCGCCCAGTTTGGCGGCAATTGGTCGGCGGGTGGTGCCTACACCGGGGTCGATCACGGCGATGTGGACGGTGCCAGCAGGGAAGTAAGGCACGGCGCGCCAGAGAGCGATAGAGCCGGTGCGGACGTCCTGGGCAGGGATTTCGTGGGTGATATCGACGATTTGCGCGTCGGGCGTGATACCGTAGATGACACCTTTCATCGTACCGGTAAAGCCGTTGAGGTTTCCAAAGTCAGTGGTGATGGTGATTAGTTTCATAGTCTCAAGTTTACTTCGAGTAATCTTCAAGTCAAGTAATTCAGTAGACAAGGGTTTGGTCTTGCTAAAAATAACTATCCGTAAGGCTCAATCTTTTGTAGGGCTGGGGCTC
>CAZDPK010000112.1:0-3900 GCA_964507335.1 uncultured Anaerolineaceae bacterium
AGCGCGTCTCAATGGCATTGAGAAGGTCGAGAGTTCGAATCTCTCTGGGTCCACTGGAAAAGCATCCGCAAGGGTGCTTTTTTTACTCATTATTGAGAAGGTCTAGTCCTTCCAGGAGGCTGCGCACAGTTCGAATCTCTCTGGGTCCACAATAAAGCAGCCGCAAGGGTGCTTTTTGTTTAAGCCTTCCTCCGCTTGGAGGGGAGGGTCCAAAATTTAAGATACTGGATCGAGTGAGGTCAATTCACCTCGCGCTTCAAGGAACACAATCGTTTTCAAAACGGGGCGAGAAGTAGCCTGGTGAGCCGTTTTGGTTTTCTTCTATTTGCCCTGCCGCCGGCAGAGCCTAATTTATGTGTCTCAGCCGCCCTCCGGCAAAGTTTCCATCTCGATAAACTCGACGTGTTCAGGAACGGTCACACCAGCTACTTTCAACAAGTCCTGTGCCTCAGGAATATCAAAAACATAGACCTCCAACCGAGCCGGTTCCATTTTGATACCGGTCGTATAAGTCACGCCCGCCTTATCCATTTCTGCCGTCAGTACTTCGCGTGTTTCGCGAAGTTCCTGGCGCGATATGGCTTCCTCTTTCACGCTAATCACTTCAAACAACCGGGAATCCTTAACAAAAGGTGCCAGGTCGCTTTTTTCTGCTCCAGTCAGATAAACAATGACTTTTATACTCGGATAGCTTTCCACCTGGATGCCGACATAGTGTTCTGAAAAGTTCGCGTCCAGGTCTTTTTCCAACTCGTAAGCTTCGTTTTGCAGCAAATTCATTTCTGCCTGTGCAGTAGCGGCTGCAGACCTGGTTGCTTGGTTTACAACTTCAGCCGGTTGAGGATTGGACGAAATTTGACAGCTTGACAAAGCACTTATTAAAAGAATTGACGCCGCGAGCATTATTGTTATTTTAAGTTTTGGCATATTACCTCGAAATATTTAAATCCAGATTGTATTTAATGATCATATCAATATGAATACTATACAATCAAGTTCTCGTACTAAAAAAGTCTTCCAGCCTATTTCAAAAATCTTCGAAGGATCTCGAGTTTTTTTTCTGTATATGGGAAATAGCGGAATGGCAGATCGAGCCAGGTCGATTTGCGCACGATGCTGCGATAATGGGTAAATGTATCGAAACTGCGCTTACCGTGGTAACTGCCCATGCCCGATTGCCCCACCCCCCCAAAGCCCATATAGGGTGTTGCCAGGTGGATCACGGTGTCGTTAATACAGCCTCCTCCAAAGGAACAGGAATCCAAAACTTTTTCCTCTACTGCCCGATCTTGGGTGAACAAATAAAGCGCCAGTGGTTTAGGACGGCTGCGCACAAATTCAATTGCATCGTCCAACTTATTCCAGGTCAAGACTGGCAAAATGGGACCGAAAATCTCCTCCTGCATGACGGGCGAATCAGGGTCTACATCAATCAGAACTGTCGGTTCCAGCTTATGCTTCGTGTCGTCATATTTGCCACCAATTGCCACTGTCTGTCCTTCCAACAGTGCTTTTTTCTCTTCGTAATGACGGTTATTAACAATTTTTGCGTGGTCGGCATAGTCTCCATTAGGGAACTTGTTTGCCAACACTTCACGGAAATTCTGTAAGAGACTATCTCGTAAGCTTTCTTCAACTAAAACATAGTCCGGTGCCACACATGTCTGCCCGCCATTAAGCAATTTTCCAAAAGCAATTCTTTTTGCCGTTAGTTTAAGATCCGCGCTGCTATCCACGATCGCGGGGCTCTTGCCGCCTAATTCAAGTGTTACCGGTGTCAGGTGCTTCGCGGCTGCTTCCATCACCACCTTTCCAACTGCGATTGAACCGGTGAAGAAAATGTAATCAAATTTCTGCTCCAGCAGGGCAGTATTCTCCTGTCTTCCTCCCTGAACAACGCTCACATATTCCGGCGGAAAAATTTCAGTTATCAGGTCTGCAATCACCTGGCTGGTCGCCGGGGTATAGGCACTGGGTTTGATCACAGCGCAATTACCTGCCGAAATTGCTCCGATAAGCGGGTCCAGACAAAGCAAAATTGGATAATTCCAGGGTGACATGATCAGAACAACACCATATGGCTCTGGTGACAGAAAACTGACTGCATGGAATTGCGCTAAAGGTGTGCGAACACGTTTGTTGTTCATCCAGCCTTGCAGATGTCGAATGTGGTAGCGCACCTCGTCCAACACCATGCCAATCTCAGCCATATAGCTCTCAAAAGGCTGCTTTCCAAGGTCTTTCAAGAGGGCTTCGCTGATTCTTTCTTCGTAATCACGAACTGCTTGCTGCAGTTTTTTCAAAGCTTCCAGGCGATACGAGTACTTTCTCGTTGCGCCACTTAAATAGTAATCTCTCTGATTTTCGACTGTCGTTTTGATATCCATAAATTCTCCCCGATCGAGTATATCATTTGTAATAGCAACAATCGTGAATATTGTTTAAAACAGGAACAAACTCGTACGGCTGGACTCACCTGTCCTCAAATAAAGGATTAGTTCAGCCAAAGCATCGGCTAAGAGAACAATTGGCGGAGGGAGATGAGTACTGCTCACTTCACTCGCAGCATAATAATCCCCTTTGTACAACTGGGGCTTGACTCCAGCCACTGAATTAGTTTGGGAGAATGTTGGCGGAGGGAGACAAGCCCCCTCCGTACGCATTAGTCTCTATTGTCAGAAAACATAACCTGTTACACTGCCAACAGCGCCTTTGCCAGCTCGTCCAGCGCTTCAACATCCGGATCTTTGAGCGCGGATTTGATCGAGAGCGTCTGCTCCATTAGGGTAATGCCCTTCATCTGTTCCAAAATCTCACGCATTCGCTTGCCGCTCGAGATTGCCCAGCTGCCATTTTCGATCAACGCAACGGTGCGGTTAGTCAGGTTGTGCGCCTTTAGATCGAGCAAAAGCGTCTCCATGTACGGGAAAAGTTCGGCATTGAAGGTCGCTGAGGCGAAAACCAGACGGTCATAGCGGAAGCAATCGCTCAGAATATATGACGGGTCAGTGGCGGTAACGTCGTAAACTTTCACAGTCTTTTCTCCACCATCTGCCAGTTTATTCGCCAAAATTTCTGCTGCCAGGGCCGTGTTGCCATAAATCGAGCCATAAGCTATCACGACACCCCGCTCTTCGGGGGTATAGGATGCCCATTGCTTATACTTGTCCAGGATCAGGTGCAAATCCTTACGCCAGATGGGACCATGCAGAGTGCAGAACATGCTGATCTCTAAACCTTCAAGTTTATCGAACAAGTTGATCACATTTCTGCCATACTTGCCAATAATGTTGGCATAATAGCGGCGGACTTCCGGCAGGTATTCTTCTTCAAACTTGTACTGGTCAGCATACATCCTGCCATCAGTGGCTCCAAAAGTGCCAAAAGCATCGGCAGAGAAGAGGATTTTACTGGTGGTGTCATAGGTGACCATCACTTCCGGCCAGTGCACCATCGGCGCAGAGTAAAAGGTGAGGTTATGTTTGCCGGTCTTGAGAACATCACCTTCTTTGACTTCAAGCGTATGCCCTTCCAGGTCGATATCATAAAACTGTGTCAACATGGTGAAGGTTTTTTTATTGCCAACAATTGTCAAACCCGGATAACGTCTTAGCAGTTCGGCGATCGGATGACAGTGGTCAGGCTCGATGTGGTTGATCACAAGGTAATCTAATTGACGACCGTTCAGAACGGCGGTGAGGTTTTGCCAGAATTGTTCAATAATGGCGTTGTCAACCCCATCCAGCAGCACCGTCTTTTCGTCCAAAAGCAGGTAAGAATTGTAAGACATGCCCTTGGGAACCGGATGGGCGTTTTCAAACATGGTAATACGCCTGTCATTGGCACCAACATTGTAAAGGTTGTCTGTTATTTGTCTGTAGTTATGCATCTCATATCCTT
>CAZDPK010000113.1:0-3687 GCA_964507335.1 uncultured Anaerolineaceae bacterium
CCGGCATGTTTAACTCGTGCAAATCATATTCACTCGTAAAATGCGGTTTTTGTTGGTTGGTTTCCAATGAAATGCCTTTGCGTTCGCAATGTTTGCCGGGTTGAACCCTTACCAGGGCGGGTACGCAACCCAGCCTACAGGCTTCGCCAATCTATTGAATGCGAGAATCCTTAATTTTATTTATGGTTCGATTGGGAAGCCGGCGTTGATGAGGGCTTCAAATCCACCTAATACCGGGTTGACTCGCTCAAAACCATCTTTCAACATGAGGAACGCCGCACGGGCGCTCGAATCTTCAGCCGGTCAGGTACAGTAAGTGATATACCAGGCGTCCTTATTCAGCCCAGCCAGGACCAACTCAAACGCATCGGTTTCTGCTACCGGAGCGCTTAGCGCCCCACGAACGTGACTGGCTGCGTATTGCCCTGCTGTCCGGACGTCCAGCAAAATCGCACCTTCGTTTTGCATAGCTTGCAGAACTTCTGGTACGGTCATGCGTGGAACGTCGTCCTGCGATAGCAAGATTGGGTTTCCCCTTAACTCCCGGATTCCCTGGTTCACAAAGACACCAACCACAACTGCAACCACGGCCAGGATTAGCCAGATCGGGGTCAGGTTTTGCTTCTTTACTTGAATTGGTAGTTTTCTTCGTGCCATTTGCACCTCTTTTATATATGAAATTATTGCATATCGTATTTTTTTAATCCACCTTTGTACAAGTTGAGTATTGTCTTTATGGACAGAACTGCCCCTCTGAGACCCATTCTTTTCCATTCCCTTTATAATTAGGCAATTAACCGATCAATCCCATGTGAAGAGAGCGCTATGCTGGAAATTACTGTCAACGGTACCCCCTATACACTCGAAGAAATCCCTGGTGAAAAACTGAGCGACCTTTTACGCGAGCGTCTGCGTCTGACCGGAACGAAAATCGGCTGCGGCGAAGGGCGCTGCAACATCTGCACCGTTTTGGTCGACGGCGTTCCCACCCGATCATGCCTCACCCGCTCTGCCAAGGTGAACGGGAAATCAATCCTCACAATCGAAGGATTGCGCGCCCTGCGTCCCCAACATCAGCAAGACCAGCGCGAAGACCTCAAAGCGCTGCACCCACTCCAGGAAGCCTTTATCACACACGGAGCCATCCAGTGCGGCTTTTGCACGCCCGGGCAGCTGATGACCGCCCACGCCTTGCTGCAAAACAACCCTGACCCAAACCTGCAAGAGATCCGCGAAGCGATGAATGACGTCATCTGCCGCTGCGGAAGCTACGAAGCGATCCTTTCCGCTATCCAGGCAGCCGCCAAGGCAATGCGGGAGGAGGGACACGTCCTGCCCCGCCAGGTTCCCCTGGGAGAGCAGGACCTTAATCACATTGGTAAGCCCATCTCGCGCCCGGATGCGGTCGCCAAAGCGATAGGTACAGCCAAATTCAGCGATGACCTGCAGTTTGAGGGGCAGCTATTTGCCCGCGTTCTGCGCGCCGGCGTGCCTTCTGCAATTTTACGATCTTTGGACGTCTCCAAAGCCGAAGCTTTGCCTGGCGTGGTCAAAATTCTGACTGCCAAAGACTTGCAGCACGAGCGCAAGCACGGAATCTACAAAAAAGACTGGCCAATTTTGGTCGGAATCGATGAACGGGTGCGCTACCAGGGGGATGCCATCGCTCTCGTGGCTGCTGAAAGCCAGGCGATTGCCGATGAAGCCATCCAGCTGATTCAACCCGAATACGAACTGCGTCCAGTGGTCAGCGATCCCCACCAGGCGCATGAAGAAAACGCAGAAAGACTGCACGAACAGGGCAACTTGCTAAAACACATCCATTTCAACAAGGGCGACCTCGAGGTTGGCTTTGCAGAGGCGGATGTGACCGTTGAACACATTTTCAACACACCCTTCATGGAGCACCTGTTCATGGAGCCGGAATGTTCCATCGCCGTACCGCGTGATGATGGCGGTCTTGATCTGTTTGTAGGCTCGCAAATTCCCTTTGAAGACCGCCGGCAGGTCGCTGAAGCCACTGGCTTGCCGTTGCAAATGGTAAGAGTGCGCGGACCAAAAACCGGTGGTGCTTTTGGCGGCAAGGAAGATGTTGCCGGTCAGATCCACGCCTCCCTTCTGGCAATGGCTACGCGCAAGCCGGTCAAGCTGCTCTTTACCCGTCGTGAAAGTATGCTGGTGCACCCCAAACGGCACGCCACCAATATCAAACTACGCCTGGGAGCAAAACGAGATGGAACCCTGACGGCTGTTCAAACCGAACTTTACGGTGATACCGGCGCCTATGCCTCCCTGGGCGTGCCCGTCATGACCCGCGCCACCACACATTCCTGCGGTCCATACATCATTCCCCATACTCATGCCGACTGCTACGCCATGTATACCAACAACCCGCCCGCCGGCGCTTTCCGCGGTTTTGGCGTGGTGCAGGCTGCCTTCGGGATCGAATCGGCATTGGATATGCTTGCCAAAGAGCTCAATATCGATCCTATGGCTATGCGCAAAAAGAATTGCCTTCGCATCGGTTCCACCACCAACACCGGTCACTTTTTGACCGAAAGTGTTGGTTTGCCCGAGTGCCTGGATGCCATCAGCAACTGGTGGTCTGAAAATGGAATTACCACTCCGTTCGAACCGCAAACCGAAAATATCTCGGGTCAGCGCCTGATCACCTGCTGGGGACTAGCTTGCGGGTTCAAAAATACCGGTCTGGGTACAGGCGCGGACGACAGCAGCGGCGTGATCGTGAAACTGCTGCCTGCTGGTCGCCTGCAGATTAAGAGCGGTGCCTCCGAAGTTGGGCAAGGCATGGTCACCACCCTGCAGCTGATTGCTGCTGAAGTCTTGAGCATTCCTCCCGACAATATCAATGTTTACCTCATGGACACCGAATTGACCCTCGATGGTGGCCCCACCACTGCTTCGAGGCAGACTTATGTGACCGGCAACGCCGTCCGCCAGGCTGTCATCATGCTGCGCGATCGTATCCTGGAACTGCTAAGCCAGCGTTTTGGGGTGGAAGCAGCTGCGGTTCAGCTGAACGCTGAAGGCGCTTTTTGGACTGATAAGCAGATTGCCTGGCAGGAAATTCACGAATTGCTGCGGGAAACCGCCGAAGGGCTGGAGGTGGAGTACCGCTATCACGCCCCCGAAACCTTCCCCCTGGATGTGGGTGGGCGCATCCACATTGCCTATGGCTTCGCTGTCCAGGCGGTCAAGGTGGGCATCAACCCTGAAAGCGGGGAGGTGAAAGTACTGCAAGTGGTGGCCGCCAACGATGCCGGGCGTATCATCAATCCGCTTGGGTTTGCTTCCCAGGTGGAAGGCGGCGTGATTATGGGGGTTGGGCATGCCTTGATGGAAGATTTTAAGGTGGAAGACGGCATCATCAAGAGCGACCGTATCGCTCGTTACGACGTCCCGCGTATGCAGGATTTGCCAGAAATCACCTCGCTGATCGTGGAATCCAAGACCGCCGAGGGACCGTTTGGCGCAAAAGGCGTGGGCGAATTGGTGTGCGTCCCCACCCCACCGGCGATCACCAACGCCATTTACCATGCCATTGGTCTGCGGATCGATAGCCTGCCGGTGACGAAAGAAACTGTCAAAGCCTGGCTCGAAGCTCATAGCGAATAGCTGATAGCTGATAGCTGATAGCTGATAGCTGATAGCTGATAGCTGATAGCT
>CAZDPK010000114.1:0-3657 GCA_964507335.1 uncultured Anaerolineaceae bacterium
AAAAATAGGTCAGGTTGCGAAATTCAACCTGACCTATTATCTTTTGCTATGATCTATCAGCTATGAGCCTTAAGCTATCAGCTGTCACTCCCACCCCTCCGCGACCAGCGGTAGCAAATAACCATCGCTCATTTGCATAACTTCATCCGCCAGCTGTGTGATGCTCATATCATGTGTAACGACGATGACGGTATAGTTGTCTTCGTGCGCCAGGTCCCTCAGAAGCTGAACAATTTTCTCCCCATTAGCGATGTCCAGGTTGCCGGTAGGTTCATCCGCCAAAATCACCTTCGCGCCAGATGCCAGCGCTCGAGCAATGCCAACGCGCTGCTTCTCGCCGCCCGAGATCATATTGGGGAAACGTCTATGCACTGTTGTCGGCAGGTTGACATGCTCAATAAACTCTTTGGCTGTCACTGCCGCATCCTTGGGCTTCATTCCCAATAATTCCATTGGATAGCAAACATTCTCCAGGCAGGTCATCAAGGGGAACAGGTTGAAGCTCTGGTAAACTACCGCCACATTTTTTCGCCGATACTTATCCAAATCCACGGAATCGGTGGTGGTGCCTCTGTAGATGACCTGTCCCTCAGTGGGCAGCGTCAATCCAGCCATCAGTGAAAGCAAGGTGGATTTGCCCGAGCCGGATTTACCGATGATGGCATACATTTTGCCTTCATAAAATTCGGCACTGACTTTTTTGACTGCGTCTACCGCAGTGTATTGGTTGCGGTACTGGTAACTGACTTTATCAAGCTTCAGAATGGGTTCTGTGCGGCTGGTTTGCGTCATAGTACTATTCCTTCGTAAACAAAATATCGAGCACCTTGGAGCGTCCCATCAAGCCGATGGCAATAACGATGCCCAAAGTGTAAATGGCTAAAAATAACAGCAGGTTTCGCTCCACCGCCAAAAACCATTCGGGTCGTGCAAGCAGAACAACTGCAATCGGCAGGATCCCGATCATTAATAAGAAGAATTGCTCCAGGAAGAAGGCCAGGTAAACCTGGATTTTCTTTGCCCCCAGGCTGCGCATCACGGCGAATTCGGGCAGGCGGTTGCGCGTGAGCAGATAGGATAGGATGAAGGCGATCACCCCCGAAAGCAAAAGCATGATCGGTATGATGAAATTGAGGAAAGAGAGATGCTGTTGGATTGAAAGCAGACCATCTGCCAGAGCCTTATCCTCAATCACAACTGCCAGTCGATTGCTGCGAATGATGCCAACCTGGCTATAGCTGTTTTCTTCCAGGTAATCCCGCAAAGAATCCAGGTTGCGCGGATCTTTTGGAATGATGGTGGCAGAATCGACCGACTCTGCCAAATATTCATTTGGCAGACCCGCCACCATTGGCGAGTCCGGGTCTTCGTGATCTTCGGGCAGCATGATCCCCAGGTTGGTGCCCATTTTTATGTCCAGCAGCAAATTCCAGGGAACATAAAATACCGGCGAGCGGCTGCCCTGGAAGTAGCTGCCAACCACTTTAAAGTCGAAAGCTTCTGCCAGCACCCCAAAGTTTTCATCGGGTTCGAACACGCCCAGCCGGATAAGGTCGCCTTTCACCAGCCCCACCTCGTTCATAAAACGATCAGGGAGCACTACGATGTAAGCGGGCTTAAGAAAATCCTTATCTGAATATCCATCCAGCCATTGCACCTGGCTCTCACGGAATTTGACCGCCTCACTTGTTCTCACCACGCTGTCGGTAAGCGCCAATACCGGCATGCGCTTCACCTGCTGAGCCTGCCAGCTAAAGCCCACTTGTGCCGCAATCGAAGACTGCTGATCTTCAAGCTTGGGTTTCAGGGGCAGGTTTGGCGTGCCGGCGCTGCCATCGGCATGTTCTACCAAACCCATATACTCGTAGTGCATATAGCGGGTGAGTAAAAATTCCTCGATGACTGGGTTGTCAGCCTCAATTTCTTCTCTTGCTTCCCGCACCTGCTCGCCTGTGGCAGGATATTGGAACATACGCCGGGTTTGCCTTCCTTCCCATTCATTATCCAAAATTCGAAAAACATCCGTCTGAAGTTGAATGGGGAATTGGCGGTGCCTGCCCAATGCTGTTGTAAGGTAGGCAGTGGTGGGCACCTCATCGTAAATCGTCTGGGCAGCTTGCTCTTGTTCAGCAACCGAGATGCCAATAACCAGGATAAAGACTGCCAATAATGCAACCGCAACTGGTACGATCAGGCTCCGGAAGAAGTTGCGCTTGATGGAGCGTAAAGCAAAGCGTAAGCTCATGCCGGGCAGCCAGGCAAAGCTCATCGCCCGCCCACTTTCCGTCTTTGGAGCGATGACCGTCTTTGCCTTTGGACGCCTGGGCTTGCGCAGGGTGATTAAGGAAGCAATCAGCGTGATCGCAAAAACCAGCACCACCACCGCGCCTGTGGTTGCGTAGCGCACCCAGGCAGCCGTGACCAATTCTGGTGCAAATTCCACCTGCAGCCCCAGCGCGCGCTCGCTGTAGCGTAGATCCTGCATGATGCCGCCTTGCAAGCTGCTCCAAACCGCTTCCGTCAGGCGGGAATCCAACTGACCGGCAATGACAACCCCTGCCACACCTGACAGTAAGGAAATGATCATGATTCCAATCACCAGGTAGCCAATTGTACGGGGGCGACCGCTGCCAAGTTTCATCATCACATCAGCGGTTTCACGCTGCCGGACGATAAAAAGGTAGGCAAACAGGCTGATCACTGCCACTCCAGCTGCCGCGCTGGCGATCGTCATGTATAGCGAACGCTCGCGCAACTTCAGGATAGGCACAACCGCGTTGCTGTAGCCCTGGTCTTCAACCTGCAGCTCCACCATCTCAGGCAAGTAGGCTTTGGCGTAGACCAAATATTCTTCTACCTGTGAATTCTGCACACGCACGCGCAGGAAGTCATAATTATCCGGGTTTTTCAAGAGCCATTCCGGGGAGGGGATCAGGACGGTATAGGTCAGCTCGGTTGAAATGTGAAAAATTCCGGCAATCTGGCAATCTTCTTCGTGGGCAAAACCAGTCTCCGGAGAATAGGAGAAAGCCGGGTCACCCTTTGGATCGTAATGGTATGCCAGGTGCCAGCGATCGCCCACTTCCAGCCCCAACACTCCCGCCAAGCGCTCGCTGATATAGCAGGTGCCCGGTTGGTTTTGAAAGCTGCCGCTGGTGAGCCAGGTTTGCTTCATGTGATAGGGAACCATGCTCTGGATGTCAGAGGATGCGATCACCTGGAAAGATTGGTCGATAATAGCCAGCGTGTCTGCCAACGCAAGCCATGCCTTGCCCTGTTCGCTAGCAAAATAATCTGCCTGATCAGTGATATCGGTCAGTTCGCCAAAACTCGAAATCATCGCATCGGGGTTTTGCACCAGGTTAGCTGGTTTGATTGGCGTCAGCGTCAAACCACTGCTCGGCGCGGTTTGGGCGAGCGCCGCCATCAAAAAGGTGCGCCCGCTTTCGAGCTGCGCGCTGATATCCACCCCTGTGCTGCTGTAAGGGTTGACCCGCAGAAAGACCGTGCCGCTCACCCTCCGCCCAAAGATAGTCTCGTAGGTCAGCGCTGTCCAGCTACCGTCCTCTTGCGGAGCAAGCAGGCGCAGTGTGAGAATGACATAATCTTTGACCGGAGAATTGCTCTGCCAGACCTGGCTGTCATCTCCAGCATAGG
>CAZDPK010000115.1:0-3649 GCA_964507335.1 uncultured Anaerolineaceae bacterium
TGTAATGACCAGCAAGGGTAGCAAGGTGGAGCGGAAAACTTCTTTTTTCATATCAGAAAATCCTTTCCGGCATCCAATGACGCCACCCTGTGCAACCAACACTGCGATTGGGGCACAACGAGCAACACTCCTCAGAGCAACATTGTTGCTGTGATACACCAATCTACAGTCAACCTGATTCCTTAAGCGTATCGACTCCTCGTTTGCATGCCCAGAAGAGCAACCTTTTGTCTACTCGTCATAAACTATCATTGGCAGATAGAGTTCCTTCCAGATTCCCGCCATCTTCGATTCTCCGGGAATGCCATTGACGAAAACCGTCACTATGCTGGGTCCTGTTTGTAAACCAGAGAGAGGCAGGGATAAATAGTTTTCGTTATCATATGATTGTGCTTGAATCCACGTAATCTGGCTGTTATCTATGCGGCGTACCTGGACAACTGGCAGGTTGCTCGGGGTACTGTAAGGTCCCCCACCGCTTGCTTCCATATAGTAATACCCGCGGAAATCTTGACCACTGAGCCGTAAGGGCGCTCCATTTTTAGCCTGTAACAGATTCGAATTGACTTGAGGCCGCCAACCAAAACCCGGGTTAGCATTAAAGATGTCTACATTTATTGAAGCGCTATAACCAGTCCATCCTCCCAAAACCATAACCCTGCCATTCAATAGTAACGTGCTGGTATGTTGGAAGTGGGTTGTAGCCATACCAGATGTGCTTTGCCAGCTATTACTGATTGGGTCATATATTTCTGCCGTAGCAAGGGGGCCAATAGAAGCGTAAAAATTGCTCGATCCACCTGCTAACAAAACAGTTCCATTATGAAGTAAAGTGGCTGTGGCGTAAAAGCGGGGAGAAGCCATAAATGGCGTTAAGGTCCACGTATCCAAGACAGGGTCATAAATCTCAGCCGAATCTAATGTGGTTCCGTTATATCCACCGGCGACCAACACCCTGCCATCTGGTAACAAGGCAGCTGCGGCACCATCGCGGGCGATGTTCATGGGAGCCACATACGACCATGTGTTTGTTGCAGGGTCAAAAACCTCTGCGCTTTCCACGGCGATTGAGCCAAGGGTGCCCCCTGCTACCAAGACTTTGCCATCCCTGAGGAGTGTCGCGATGTGTCGGTTTCTTCCCGTGTTTAAGTCACCCACCTCGCTCCACTCGCCAGTGGCAGGGTTGTAAATTTCGGTTTCTTGCACCAGCTGGTTGTCAGGGGAAAAACCGCCAGCTATCATCACCCTGCCATCCGCCAATAGCGTCGCAGTGTGAAAAATGCGCGGGTAAGTTATGGATCCACTTTGCGTCCAGGTGTCAAGCGATGGATCATATAGCTCACTTACCAGAACCCCTACAGAACCTGAGTCGGTTGTGGAACCCCCCACAACTAAGACTTGACCTCCTATCAATAAAGTGGCAGTGTGAAAACAATGCGGTGACGAAGGGGACGCCACCATGGTCCATTGCTCACTGAATGGGTCAAAGATCTCCACTGTGCTTGGCGCATTGAACGTCGAGCCGCCCACTACCAGAACTCTGCCCTTTTCTATTAACGTGGCTGTGTGCCTATTCCTGCCCTCTAACATGTTTGTGCCAACATTCCAAACCTTAGTGGTAGGGTCAAGTATTTCGGTGGTGTTTGTTGCTCCCGCGCCAGTGTATCCGCCTGCAAGGAGCAATTTCCCGGTTGGCATCAACACTGAAGAATGTTGAAAGCGCGGGCTGGTCATGGATGGTCCTGGCGACCAGGTTTGCGTTTGAGTGTCAAAAACTTCCGTACTGCTGAGAACAGTGGAACCGTCATAGCCTCCAGCGACAAACACCTTTCCACTTGGCAGCAAAGCGGTGGTATGTACGTAACGAGGTGTGTTCAGAGACCCAGTAGCAGTCCAGGTATTCGCTGCGGGGTCATAGATCTCGGCACCACTCAAGGCCACACTTCCAGTTGCTGCACCTCCAGCGACCAACACTTTTCCGTCTGGGAGCGATACAGCTATGTGCGCCGATCGGGCTGCATTTAGCGATGCGACTTCCTGCCAATCGTCCGTACCTGGATCATAAACATACACACTGTTTTGCGCAACGTTAGAGTTCTCTCCTCCGGTCAAAAGAACTTTACCATCGAACATCAACGTCATGCTGCTGCCGTGGCGTCCTGCAGGTAAGGATGCTGCAAGCGTCCATGTGTTCGAATTTGGGTCATAAATTTCTGCGCTGGGATCACTGCCATTACTCCCCCATCCTCCAACGACCAATACCCTGCCATCCACCAGCAGGATGGAGGCGTGGTAATCACGTGCAACTGAGAGTTCGCCTCCGGATGACCAGGTTTGAGTAACGGGATCAAAAAGTTCAGTGCTTGCAAGGCGATTTGAGTTGTATCCGCCAGCTACCAGCACCTTGCCATTTAGCAGAAGGGTCGCACTGTGGCCATATCGCGGCTCACTGAGGTCAGGAAGCGTGGTCCACTCATTTGTGACCGGATCATACATTTCCACGTTAGCCATCGCAGAGGATCCTGTAAAGCCACCGATGACCAGCACCTTTCCATCCGGCATGAGCACGGTGCATTGGGCATACCGCGCAACATTCATCGGTGCAGCCAGGTTCCATGCAGCGTCAGCCTTGACCATAGTCGGTTCCTGTAATCCGAATACGATACTGAGTACGACAAGCAAGGAAAACAGCTTTGAAAGCAAAGTAGGTCGAGCAATAAGGTGAGTTTTCACTTTACTCCTATTCAATTTTTCAGATGAAGCTTATAGAAAGATGAGAAATTAGCGACGCTCTTATTCACGAGCCAATACAATGAAATGAGTAATATAGTAGAGTTCTTTTTCAACACCACTATCGTTGGATACACCCTGCTTGGACTATATAAATTACACGTATTGGGACAACCTGTTAAATAGTATAGTTAACTTGCTGAGAAAGTCAAGAGGTATGGAAATTACCAGGAGATAACATCTGTGATCGTTACAATATCCCCAGGCTCCAAATGGTATTGCCCTTTAGAATTGAGATTGAAATATGTGCTGGTCAGGTCACCGGGATTTTGGATCACAGCAGCGAAATTCGAAAAACCCCGGTCTGAAGGCGTGGCAGGGTCGTCTATCTCGATACTTAGTCCCGAAGCTTCAATCCATCCGGAACCCTCAATACGGTCGTCAATCGGGAAGGCATTAAGTCCCTGGTTGATGCGCCCAAAAAAAACACCCTCCATCTCTGGAAGGTGGTTTGATGTACATCAAAGCAGGTACTATCCCTGCATCACCGGTCGGAATTAATAACCTAAGAGGATTCACCGCCGCATCAGAGCGAACACACCCCATCCCAGATATTCTCGACCGAAAGCGGCGTATTGCGCGGGTTCTGAGGTCAGCAATGCCCGGACTTCACTCGCCAACTCGTCGTCGGAATTGACATCGAGCCATCGGCGCATGGTGAGCCATTTGGCCGCTTCGTATCTATCCCAGCCGTCCTGGTCAGCCAATACCATCTCAACAACGTCGTAGCCAAGCTGGCTGAAAGAGGTGAGAAGTTCTGGAAGAACGAGAAATTCAGAGATTGAGTCAACATGACACCCCTTGGCAACATCTTCCGTCGGCGGTAACTGCCGCCAGTAGGGTTCGCCGATGAGGATGA
>CAZDPK010000116.1:0-3597 GCA_964507335.1 uncultured Anaerolineaceae bacterium
AGTTTTTCTAGTGAAATCAGAGTCAAGTCGATGCGATTGCCATCTTCAAAAAGCATCAGGTAGGCAAAAGAGCTGAGACTTGCCGGTTGGGTGATTCCCATTGTGTCGGGCTTTTGCATGATGATTCGGCTTCCGAAGACATCCAACCAACTGTCATTGGCAAGAAAAGAATCCATTTCATTGACAAGATAAACAATATCGAAATCCTGATACTGGTCCGGTTGCACGTTGGGGTTGGCGCGCGATCCGTTCATCGCCACAATACGAATGCGATCGTCCTTCCTAGCGAATCCCAAAATCAGGTCGAACATTTCTTTTTCAGTACGCATGTTCATGGCTTACGCTACTAATTCAATCAAATTGCCCTCCGGGTCAGCCAGCACGCTTTCATAATAACCATCGCCGGTTGTGCGGGGTCCGTTGAGCAAGGGGCAGCCGCTCTCCTGCAGTGTTTTGGTAAGCTGGTCGACCTTTTCGGGAGTGTTAAGCTTGAAGGAAATGTGCACATAACCAAGCGGGTACTCACCGGGTGCTTTGGGGCTCATGGCGGGACGCTGCATAAGCTCGAGCCGGGCTCCATCGTCGAAACTGAGGAAGTAGGTTTGCAGACCGGTGCGTGGATTATGATATTTCTGGTTGGGTATGGCTCCAAAGTGGCGGACGTAGAAATCCTTCATCGCCTCCAGGTCCTGTACGTAGAGGGCGACATGTTCCAGCTTCATCTTTACCTCGCTTTCAGGCGAATATAACGCAGTAATTCCTCAATATAAACGCGATTGCTGAGGTCGATCGAGGTTTGTTTGCCAGCCCGGGGTTTGCCGCTTTTTCTCGAGGTAAGGAAAGTGAAAAACCACATTTGCAAGCGATCGGTCGGCCTCATTTTTTCGTAATTGATACCGGCAATAAGGTAGTAAAAATGGGCAGGTCTGACCTCTCCTTTGCGGAAGTTGCTTTGAAAGAGTAGATCTTCGTATTTTTCTTTGGAAGGGGTGGCGCCGGTGGCAAAAACCACCCATGTCTTATCCGGGAAAGTTTCCATCCAGCGTTTGAGCTTGCCGATGCCTTGAATCTGCCCGGCGTAAACTCCAGCACCATAGACAATCAATGCGTATTGGGAAAGGGAGTCTTTGTTGAAATCAACCAGGTTGACAAGGTCGCATTGCAGATCTTCGGCAATCCAGCGAGCGTAACGCTCCGAGAAGCCGGTTTTCGATTTATACAGGACGAGCACTTTTTTCACGGAACACCTCGTCTATTGAGTTTAACAGAAAAAATGTAATATGATCGATTATAAAATCAATGATCATAAATCAGATAAATGTGAACTGGATTGAGGAAATGTCGACAGGAATGGACATGCCTATAGAACTATACTCAATCCGCCGATTGAGTCGAACTCCCAAAGGGGGATTGGAAGCACAACACGTTTCCGATTATCATCCGTTCGCAATGCCTCCAATCTTGCCCTACGCGTTTTCTTTTTTTTACAAACGATCGAGCTAATACTCCACGGTCAAGTCCATGCCTTCGTACAAATCAGCAACTTCATCATAACCGTTGAAGAGCAATGTCGGTCGGCGCTCGCTTTCTCCAATGCGAATCTCGGTTGCCTGGCTCCAGCGTGGGTGGTCGACCGCCGGATTGACATTCGCGTAAAAGCCATATTCTTTCGGAGCAAGGCTTTTCCAAAGGGTGGGTGGCTCTTCTGCCACCAGGCTGATGCGTGTGATCGACTTGATGCTTTTGAAGCCGTATTTCCAAGGAACCACCAGCCGGATGGGAGCGCCGTTTTGTTTGGAAAGCGGTTCTTGGTACATTCCGGTTGCCAGGATTGTCAAATCGTGCCTGGCTTCATCCAGTCGCAACCCCTCAGAATAAGGCCAGGGATAGTTGACGAGGGAAGCTTGACCAGGTAATTCATCCGGCCGATAGACCGATTGGAACTGGATATAACGGGCTTCTGGTAATGGTTCGATATCTTCCAGGAGTTTATTCAGCCGAAAGCCCTGCCAGGGCAAAACCATCGACCAGCCTTCCACACAGCGCATACGGTAGACATATTCGTCAATTTTGTAACGCTCGATCAGGTCTTGCAGGTTGATTGTCTGTGGATTGGCGACCAGACCGTCAATCTGGATTTCCCAGGGGTCGATCACAAAATTTTGGGCACGTTCGGCATTGCCAGATTTCGAGAAAGAAAGCTCGTAGAAATTGACGTAATCAAGCGCTTTTTCTTTGGCAGTCAGCTGATCCTGCCCAAAGGATGGAATTATCGAGCCAGAATCACCTGGCTCACAGGCAGCTAAAAGAAGTGCGGATGCAGTGATACCCATTGCCTGCAAAAATTCACGCCGGTTCAGGTAAAGAGCTTTGGGTGTGACATGGTCGCCAGGGATTGGTTGAATTCTTCGCATAATTTGCTCTCTTATTTTAGTTGGATAGATTGACAGTAAAGGTAATTCTACCTAAGGTTTTTGGGTTGATTGATAAGACCATTTACAGGCAACTAGTCAGGCGTGGAGATCCGGATGATCCCAGCGCAGGACGCTATTACTTCATTGTCGTCATCCGGTCTTGACTAGAGACAAACCCCGATCCACTGACTGGACTGTAACTGTCAAGGTTTCATGATTTTTGAGTTGGTAACAATAAAAATCTACTAGCATTTTCTTGCAATCACCATGACGTGCTCAGAATGACTGAGGTATTTCGGGATTTCACACAGCTCAATGGAGAGATCAACCCAGGCAGCCTGGACCTTCACTGGTTGACTTAGCAAATAGTCATTGTTGGCTGAAGTGATACCTTCCTGACCAAAAAGATGCAATATTTCTATTGGAAACTGCTCCATAAAAGGTAGGATTTCATCTTGATTGATAAAAAAAGCCTTGGTGAAGGCATCGCCTCCCCAGGATATATCTGAACGGATCGCATCCAGCCATACTTTTTCGTTTGGATCAAGGATCGATTCTGGGGCTTGACGCAGCATATAAATAACGCCGGAAAACATTAAGAGAAAAGAGGTATAAAGAAAGCCATCCGGTTTCAGCATAGACAAAGCGGTTACTACTGAGCGAATACGATCCTCTTCTGTTAACAGGTGATAAAGTGGTCCCATCAAAAAGACGTGGTCATAGAGACCAGGGATTTGCTCGCGGACGTTTAAAGCATCGCAGACGTGTGCTTGCAGGTGCAGACCCTGCTGTTCAGCTTCCTTTTTCGCAAAATTTACGTTTCCATCTGAAAGATCGACAAGGGTCACCGGGTTGCCCTTTTGAAGAAAGTGCAGGGAATAGCGACCAGGACCACCGCCAATATCCAGGATGGAATCTCCCGGTTTCACATAGCGTTCCATGAAGTGAGAAGTGATGGCAAATTCGAAAGGATGACGGTCTAATCTTTCCCACTCATATTGAGTATTCTCATCGTAAAACTGTTTTATGATTTTTTGTGAATTGTCCATAATTGACTCGCAACTACCTGATTGCAATGATTATAAGCCTTGTGTGTTGCTATGAGATCGTGATGCGATTATCACACCGTTGGCTGAAGGCTCACCTGGTGACTTGGTCGGGATGTTTTCCGGGTCGGGGGAAA
>CAZDPK010000117.1:0-3487 GCA_964507335.1 uncultured Anaerolineaceae bacterium
AAAACCTGTCTGAATGGACAAACCCAACTTGTATTTTGATTTTGGGTCGTTATACTTATTGTTAACCACACAAGTAACTTTTCTTTGAGAAATTGGAGGGACCATGCTCAGAAAACGTTTCTTTTCCTTCGTTCTTGCTTCGATTCTAATCCTTTCATTCGTATTCGGCAGTGTAGTGGTTTCTGCCCAGGGAGGCGGTACCACGGTCTACCTGCCTGCCATACTCAAATCTTCTACTTTAACTGTCGCAACCTCCTATAACGGAATTCAAAGACTAAGCCCATACTTCATTAATTCAACGTATGAGCAGGACATTGTCGACCTCACTCAGCTCAAACTGCTTACAATGGACCGACAAGGTATGATCGTTGAAAATGCTATTGCTGGTGAGACGCGATCTTTCAATGGCACACCGTATACATACAACGGACCTGCCGATGTGGACATCGAAATCAACACCACGACGGGCAACACCCTTTATACATTCACCTTGCGAACTGATCTGAAATTCGGGGACGGTGTGCTTGTCAGCGCGGACGATCTGATTTTTACGCTTTACACTTTCCTTGATCCTTCGTACGATGGATCGAATGGGATTGCTACCCTGCCAATCCTGGGCTTGCAGAATTATCAGACTCAGACTAATCCTGAAATTTTCCAAAAATACGCGGACTTTTTTGCTGCTATCCACGATTCCGGAAAGGATCATGTCTGGGTTCCTTCCGATCCCTGGACGCTTGACCAGCAAGATGATGTCTGGAATCGGCTGGAAGCAGCTCTGGCGATCGAGGTACAAAAAATCATTGATTACGTTGTAAGCAACTATACCGAAGCTTATTCTGAACAATATATAGGCTTTTCGCCAGAAGAAGTGTACGCTAACGAAGGTCTGCAGGTCGCTCTTGGTATGACGATGTGGGGATTTGCCCAAGTAAACACAACCACCAAAGTGATGACTGCCAATCACTCAGGCAGAACCTGGGACCTGAACTACGAATATCCCACTCAAGCTGATTTCGCCGAAGAAATTCGGATTTGTTACAACGATGACTATCGCGAGGCCTTTCCCTTTGAATCCCCGGATGGAACCGATGTGTACCAGGAAGTTAAACAGGATTTCATCCTCTATTGGGGACCGCTTGATCCAGATATGATTGGAGGAATACCAAACATCAGCGGTATTCAAAAGGTCAGTGATACCACTGTAACAATCGAGATTGAGGGTTTCGCTCCGAGCTGGATCTACTCTTTAAACATTCCAATCACTCCTTTGCATTATTACGGCAGTTTGGCAAAGTACGATTATGGAGAGGATATGTTTGGCTTCGATTTTTACGACCTCTCATTGCAGCGAAGCAAAGACAACGCCCCCATGGGTGCCGGACCCTATCAGTTCGCTTCGAAACAAGCTGAAGTGAATTACCTTGGTGCCAACAGATACTACTACAAAGGCGAACCAAAGATAAACCAGGTTAAGTTTGTCGAGGATGCAGGTCATACCCTGCCAGATGCCATTAGCTCAGGCAGCTTTGATCTGGCAAGTACCTACTATAATGCAAATACTATAGCCGAAATTTACGCACTGAATTCCAATGGGGAACTCACCGGCGATGTCATCACCACCGCAAAAATTGACAATCTTGGTTATGGATATATTGGCATCAACGCCAGATTGGTTAAAGTAGGCGATGACCCTGCCTCAACTGCATCCCGTGACATGCGCAAAGCGTTCTCCACTATCCTCGCCGTTCATCGCAAACCAGCAAATGAAGCTTACTATGGTGTCGATGGAGCTTCAACTCTGGAATATCCAACCATTCTCTCATCCTGGGCGTCCCCTCAACCGGATGATCCAGGTTATCAGGAAGCCTTTTCGGTGGACGTTGATGGTGACCCAATCTACACCCCCGGAATGACGCAGTCTCAAAAGGTGGCAGCTGCCCAGCAGGCCGCTCTTGGCTTCTTTGAGGCTGCTGGCTTTACCGTGTCCGGTGGAGTGGTTGTGGCTGCCCCGGCAGGCGCAAAATTGGATTACGAAGTTATTGTTCCTGGGGGAGGTATGGGAAATCACCCTGCTTATAGTCTTCTCGTTGCAGCCCGCGATACATTATCTGAAATCGGGATGACCTTGACTATCAACGATCCATACGATTCAAACGTCCTGTGGGATGCGTTGGACAGTGGTACCCAGGAATTGTGGACCGCTGCATGGGGTTCAGCGATCGACCCAGACCTTTTCCAGGTTTATCACAGTTCCAACACCTTTGACCAACCTGATGGGACTCACTCGAATCACTATTACATCCAGGATCAAGCATTGGATGTGCTTATCATGCAAGCACGTTCAAGCGACGACCAGGCATTAAGAAAACAACTCTACCAGCAAGCATTTGACATCATCATGGATTGGGCTGCCGAAATCCCCAACTATGCTCGCAAAAACTTTACTATCTTCAGCAGTACGCGGATCAACACTTCCACAATTACCCCGGATATCACGACGTTCTGGAACTGGCAACACGATATTGAAGACATGACGATGAAGTAGTCAACAATTTCAACTACACAGAAAGTGCGGGTTTTAAACCCGCACTTTTCCTCATTAATAAGCCCGCCAATTACCTGAAGACTTTAATAGCACTCTTCTCTTGATCTCGCCGGTGTCCTAATACCCGTCCACTTCGTGGTGGGCACAGGCCGCGCGAGGTCGTTGACCGGAGGTTACATTCATTTCTAACCATCAACCGCAGGAAAGGTTTGTGGTAGACTTACAATTAGTTGAACCACAGTAAAAAAGCAAATCATATCTCGTCGATATTGTAAATGAGGTTAAGATGGGTAGAAAAGATATTTCTTTGCACGTACTAAAAGAAGTTGTCGCCGATCTTGGTCCAGTCTTCACCACTAAAGATGTATCTGAAGATGCACGTATGAAAAAAGCTCACGTAGACCTGGTGGACCACTCACATTATCATGCTTTTGTGGGAGGTGCGTTGAGTGATTACCGAGCCCAACTCAAGATTGATGAAATCAGGAAAAGGACACCACGCGGGTCCCAGTGGAAGAAAATCTGATCATCTTAAACAAAAAATGGCGAGGCTGGGATTTGCGAGTAAATACGAAGTCCTGGGAGCGCAGCGAGCAGGAATCCCAGAACTAATTTCTTGATTGAAAATTAAATAAAAAATGGCGAGGCTGGGATTTGAACCCAGAACCAATGGCTTATGAGTCCACTGCTCCACCGTTGAGCTACCTCGCCGTACAACGAACACTGATATTACCCGAACTCGGTCCAAAAGTCAACCAAATTAACTGAAAATCAGGCGTAAACCGTCAACCAAAGACGAACAATCCGGGACTGCTTCCACACCGTCCCGGAGGACCATGGGATATCTCACCTACTTGGTTTCAGGCACAAAAAATTGGGACACCTGGCAGGACTCCCCTAACAAAACACTACTTGATGCATTTATACCCGGTCGGGTTT
>CAZDPK010000118.1:0-3471 GCA_964507335.1 uncultured Anaerolineaceae bacterium
GCTGCCTGGGATGGCAATGACCCTCAGTCTGTGGATATCGAGGTCCAATATTTTAGAGACCTTCTTGACCAACTAAGCCGGGACTACACGATTGATCCTGACAGGGTCTACGTAAACGGCCTTTCCAATGGGGCTGGAATGGCGTTAAGATTGGCTTGCGCGCTGCCCGAACGAGTGACTGCTATTGGCGGTGTGGCTGGAGCTTACCTGGTTGATCTGGGAGAATGCTCTGGCGGTGTACCCGGTATCTTTTTCCACGGAATGGCAGACCCTATCGTACCTTTTGAGGGTGGTCCGTCGGAAAGGTTCGCACAGCCCTTCCCCAACATTCCAGATTTTGTTGATGATTATTCCCAGTTAAATGGCTGCGGAGCTAGCCCTCAGACGTTTTTGAGCGAGGGGAATGTGACTGGGAAGCTCTACGAGGGTTGCGATCCGTATGCCGATGTGGTGTTTTATACCATTGCGGATGGCGGGCACACCTGGCCGGGAGGGAAGGCTTTACCGGAGCGAATTACCGGCAAGACCAGCGATGAATTGGATGCCACGCGCCTGATGTGGGACTTTTTTGTAGAACAAACGGATGATGGAAAATAGAACAAGCGAAACCATCACTTCTTACCTGCGAAAACTAAGTTTTAAAAGTGCAAAGGGATTACATCAAAATTATTAATAAAAAAAGGCTGACCCAGTGAGGATCAGCCTTTTCAACTATATCTTTAGAAATACTAAAGAACCTTTACGTCCTGAGCCTGAGGACCTTTTGGTCCAGGGGTGACGGTGAATTCGACTTTCTGATTTTCCTGCAAGCTTTTGTAACCTGCGGCAGTGATAGCGCTGAAATGCACAAAGACATCCTTTGCACCTGACTCTGGGGTGATGAAACCAAAACCCTTTTCACTATTGAACCATTTGACGGTTCCGACTTGACGTTCTGACATGATTTGTTGATCTCCTCTGATCTAAAAACTAAATTGGTTTGTATTACTGGGGGTTTGGATCCTAATGCCTAGCACTTTGAAAAGCAAACTACCACTTACAAGTAATAATTTATACCAGATTTTTTGGTGATGTCAAGTCATTAAGGAGAGTATTTGACTGACTAATGCGAGATCCAATGGATTTCGAGAAGAACCTGGCTAATTCTGCCAATAACTTAATCGAATCCGCCTTCCTGAACTAGCAAGATGCCTGACCGCAATAATCCAGTTTGCTAAAAAACGAATTCGCTTTGGGGAAGGCTGGAAATCGGGGCAATTCCAGTCTACCAGTAGCTACGCGGTCTACGTAAATCCTTATTGCAAAGTAATCCTGGATGGCAAACAATTGAGCGGTAACAACGCAACTGGAAATGGCACCAACGCGTTGTGGTTGAAGGGTACGCTCAGCAGCGACTTCACTTTTTGAAGTTCATGTCCACTCTCAGCTACTTCAGGTCGTTAAGTTGCTATAATATCTTCAAGGAGCTTCTTATGATGAAAATTAGACTTGGATTTATTGGCCTTGGGACCATGGGCGGGGCTATGGCGGAAAATTTGATCAAAGCTGGCTACACACTGACTGTTTTTAATCGTACAGCCAGTAAGGCAGAGAGATTTGTCGCTCTTGGCGCTCAACTGGCAGAGAGTCCGGCTGAAGTTGCGCGTAAATCGGAAGTTGTTTTTGTGAACGTCTCTGACACAGCCGATGTTCTGGAAGTAGTATTGGGAGAAAACGGCGTAATTGATGGAGCCCATCCAGGAATGATTGTAGTGGATCATTCCACCATTAAACCAGGGGCAAGCCGTGAAATCCACCGACGTTTACAACTTCTAGGTGTCAGCGCATTAGACGCTCCGGTCAGTGGAGGCGATATTGGTGCCAGAAATGCGACACTAACAATCATGGTTGGTGGGGATGCAGACGCGCTCGAAAAGGTGATGCCAATGCTGGAAGCTGTTGGAAAAAAGATCACGCATGTGGGGGAAGCCGGCGCAGGGCAGGTGGCAAAGGCTGCCAACCAAATCATGGTCGCTGCTCAGATGGTTGCTGAAGCCGAATTGATGCTATTCGCGCAGAAATCGGGTGTGGACGTAGCTAAAGTGATAGAAGCGATCAAGAGTGGTGCGGCACAATGCTGGACGCTGGATGTCAAACCTCAGCGGCTTCTGGCAGGTAACCGAACACCAGGCTTTAAATCCAGTTTGCAAGCCAAAGACCTCAACATCGTTATGGAAACAGCGCACGATTACCAGGTGGTCTTACCTGGTACCGCGATCAATACCCAACTCTTTACAGCACTGGTAGCTTCAGGTGGTGGAGATCTTGATAATTCTGCAGTAATCGAGGTTCTTGAAAGTTTAAATAACGAGGTGCTTGAAACAAAGTAGGAGGACCCATGCATGAAGCGCGTTTTTGGAAATCCACGGGCGAAAGAATTGAGTGCCTACTGTGTAATCATTTTTGCGCCATCCGGGAAGGCAGAAAGGGTCTCTGCCAGGTGCGCAAAAACGTCAGTGGACAACTTGTAAGCCTTAATTATGGCAAGTTGATCGCCGCGCACATTGACCCGATCGAAAAGAAACCGCTTTTCCATTTTCTGCCTGGCAGTCACAGTTATTCCATAGCAGCTACAGGCTGCAATCTGCGCTGTTCGTGGTGCCAAAATTGGGATATTTCTCAATTTTCAAATCGGAACGATCCCGATCAGTTGGCTTACACTGCTCCTGAGCAGGTTGTTAAGGCCGCTTTAAAGACTGGTTGTCAGAGTATTTCGTATACCTACACAGAACCAACTGTCTTTTATGAATTCGTCAGGGACGTCTCGGTTTTAGCAAGACAGGAAGGGCTAAGTAACGTATGGGTCAGCAATGGCTATATGAGCGCGCAGATGTTGGACGAGTATTTGCCTCTGATGGATGCCATCAATGTGGATATCAAAGCGTTTGATGAAAGCATCCATCACCAATTCACAGGAGCTCATTTGGAGCCGATTCTGGATAATTGCCGAATGTTGAAGAAGTCAGGAGTTTGGTTGGAGGTGACCACATTGTTGATCCCTGGGATCAATGATTCCCAGGAGCAAATCCAAGGACTGGCGGAATTTATTGCTGAGGAATTGGGGTTGGATACACCCTGGCATATCAGCCGCTACTATCCGCAACCACAGTTTAAGGATATCCCGGCCACGCCACCAGAAATAATCCTGAACGCATTGAAAACTGGCGAGGAGACTGGATTGTACTTTGTCTATGGGGGTAATTTGGGCAGATACGAGGATACCTTATGCCCGGTGTGCGGCGAGCTGCTTGTCGCCAGGAGCTCTCTGTGGATGACAGAAAACAAGATAGCGAAGGACACCTGCCCTAAATGCGGTGCGAAAATTGCTGGGGTTTGGGAGTAATATTGTGAACATGCCTGCTTAAAAAAGCCGGGTTAAAAAAAACGTAACCCGGCCTACCCAAAACTTATACCAATTTACAAAAACAATCC
>CAZDPK010000119.1:0-3464 GCA_964507335.1 uncultured Anaerolineaceae bacterium
GGAGCCAGCCAAGCACTGGTTATTTCGAGTGGCAAGGTAGAGCCGTTTTTCGACGAAACGCTTGATCAACGTGGATTAGGTGTTGCTACTGTCATTAATCCACGCTATTACCAACTGCCTTTGAAGGGTGATGAAACCGTTGTTTTTTGCGCACCGCTTGATAATGAGATGACTGATTCTGGGGATCTCTCGCTATTGGTTGGTGAACTGACTCTCCGGTCGGAAGAAAATCAGGCTTTGGGAATAACACAAATCAAGATTGGCACCGGTCAAATAAAATGTTGCGATCTGGACTCTTTTCATTTTGTTTCGTTCTTACCTTCGGACCAAAAAGAGCCTGTCTCTGAAGAACAAGCAGTCCTGCTGGAAGACGTGATTGAAGAGCAAGCCTCGGAGGATGACCAACCAACAATTCCTTACGAGCCAAGCCTGGCAGAAAACCTCTTTGGTCAGGCTGTTCTCTATCCGCAAACAGCCCAGGACGAGCCGCAGGAAGAAGCAGCAATTGTGGAACAACCAACCGAATCGGAACCAGCAGAAACTATGCCTGAAACAGCATTGGTCGAACCCGAACCGGATGTACCGGACGAAGAGGATGAAGAGTTTTCTGCCAGTCGCGTACATGAACACCCCAATTTTGGAGCCATCAAAGACAAGGCTCTACAGGGAGTCGCCTCTGGGGCAGGTTGGCTGCGAAATGTGGAAAACAAAGCCGAAACGATCGCTTCGGTCGGAAAGCAAGCCGTGTCAGGAGCACAAGGCAGCAATGTTAAGGATCTCTCGCCGTTAACGAAAGCGCTGATTGCTATTTTGGTTCCATTGATCATTGTAGTTTTGGCAGCATTGGTTTTCTTCAATCGTGGCGAAGATCATGAATATGCTTACTACCTGTCACAAGCGCAGGCATCGGTCAGCAATGCTGCCCTGATGCAAACCACTGATCTGCAGCGGGAAGGTTGGGAGCAAGCCCTGATTTGGCTGGACCAGGCTGCCGCCTATCAAGATTCCGCCGATGTGCAAGCTCTGCGTTTACGAGCACAAATCGCTTTAGATGAGTTGGATGGAGCCAGAAGGTTGCAATATGTAGCTGCTTTTGCCCCGTCTCTTTACCCCGCGTTGGATATTGACGCAATTGTCTCCTTGAACAATGACCTCTATTTACTTGACCGGGCCAGTGGTTCAGTGAAATATCTGCGTCTCACCAATTCCGGATACTCAATGGACAGCGAATTTGTTTGCGGACCTGGCACCTACGAAGGCGTCCAGGTGGGTGAATTGGTGGACCTGATCAGCATTCCCCTAAACAACCCTGCAAAGGCTCCAGTGATGGCGATTGATTCCGAAGGGAACTTGATTTATTGCTCCCCTGGGAGCAGCCCCAGTGCCGCCCACCTGCCAACTCCGGAAATCGGCTGGGCATCATTGAAGCGAATGATATTCGACAGCAATCGCCTTTACGTGCTTGACCCGGGCAACAAAGCCCTTTGGATCTTCCGTGGATTTACCGCTAACTTCAATAACGAGCCCTCAACCTATTTTGATGAAGAACTTGTCGATCTTAGCAATGCCGTTGACCTGGAGGTGGAGGGTGAGGAATTGTTCATACTGCACAGCGATGGTCGCAGTTCGCATTGTTTGGCTTCGTTTGTTACAGGAATAACTGCATGTGATGACCCCTATCCTTACCTGAATGCAGGTACCAGCGGTGCGAATGTGGATTTTGCTACGCTGAAATTTGAGCAGATTGCCTATTCGCCGCCGCCCGATCCTTCCATCTTCTATCTCGAAGCCGAAAACGCCGAACTCTATCAATTTAGCCTGCGCCTGAACCTGAATAAGGTTTTGCGATCAGGTGTGAGTGCCGGCGTGTTGCCAGAAGGTAAAGCAAGCGCGTTTTACGTCAGCCCGGACAGACGCGTGTTTTTGGCATTTGGGAATCAGCTTTATTATGCGGTTTTGCCTTAATATGGAGTGAGTTCTGACAAAAGCTGACATAGCGATATACTTTCTATCGAATGTTGGTCAGTCCAGTTTAACATAATTGGTGAGATAAGGATGGGCGAAATGAAAACTCTGGTCGTAGGAAACACAGGTTTTTTAGGCTACTACATCGTACAAACGCTGCTGGCGAATGGACACGATGTGACAGGTGTGTCTCTCACGCCAGCGTCAGAAGAGCTGCCGGATCTTCCTCAAGTAAGGCAAGTATTGGCAGATCTTGGTCAACTTTCGGATGAGGAATTACTGGCATTATTGGAAGGAATGGAAGGATTGATCTTTGCGGCAGGAGTGGACGACCGCACCATTCCCAATGCCCCGGCTTACCCCTTTTTCCACCAGGCAAATGTTGAAAGCACGCGCCGTCTGGTGCGGCTCGCAAGGCAAGCCGGTGTGAAAAGAGCAACTATTTTGAGCTCGTATTTTGTCCATTTTGCCCGGTTGTGGCCAGAAATGGAACTAAGCGAAAAGCATCCTTACATACGCAGCCGGTTGGCACAGATAGACGCCGCTAACGAAGAAGCTGGAGAAGAGCTTATCGTCAGTTTTTTGTTGTTGCCTTATATCTTTGGCGTGTTACCGGGCAAGATGCCGTTGTGGAAACCTTTGGTGGACTACATCGGTAGCCGACTGCCCTGGGTCTTCTATCCAGCCGGTGGAACAGCCATGGTTTCTGTTGATGAGGTTGCCCAGGCTGCTGTGGCCGCGCTCGAAAAAGGTGAGGCAGGCATGGAATATCCGATAGTTTCACACAACCTGAGCTGGGTTGAATTTATCGGCGGCATCCAGAAATATTTAGGCAATCCAAAACCTGTTTTCACCTTGCCGAACTGGCTTGTAAGGCTGGGTGCCAGGTTCCTGGAGGTTGGCATAAGGAGCAAGGGTAAAGAAAGCGGGCTGGAGCCGGTGGCATTTATTGATCTGCAGACGCGCAACACCTTTATGGACCCAGATTTCTCTAGCAATCTGTTGGGTTACACCCATGGCGATTTTGACCAGGCCCTAAAAGAAACCGTCGAATTTTGTTCGCGATAGGCTCATTGCCGATGTTAAATTCTCTTCTACGGTACAATTCTGTCCATGAAACTTAGCCGCATGCTTGACCCCCGTGGCACCAAATATGCCTATCTTATCCTTGCGATGATCTTGAACGTCGCCTGGACCCTGCTCTTTTTCAGTCTTATGGATACCATGATGCTGCGTTATGGGGAATTGATGCAGGGGGTCGACACGACTCTCATGCTTGGCATCTTCCTGGGTGCGCTGACCATTGGATTCCTGATCACGCTTATTGCTAAAGACCGGCGCGGTCCCACTTATGGGATTTACGGCGGCATTGCTGGGCTGGTTGTTATCGTTTTGATGACCTGGAAATCCGGCTTACTGGCTCCCCTGGTGGGTTTTATGGCGGTTTTCGGAGGTATCAATGGCGGCACATTGGGCGAGATGTATCAGCAGATTCAGCG
>CAZDPK010000120.1:0-3455 GCA_964507335.1 uncultured Anaerolineaceae bacterium
AGTGACAAGGGTTCCACTGGGGAAAGAGCGGATCTCTCCGGTCCGGCTCTGGCACAAGCCCTGGAGGGCAAAGCTAATGTTCTGGTCCAGGACATTGTTCCGGATGAATTTGACCAGATCAAACAAAAACTTATCGATTATGCCGAGCAAGGACTTGACCTGGTCTTCACGACTGGGGGGACGGGCTTTGCGCCCAGGGATAACACACCCGAGGCGACCATGGCTGTGATTGAACGCCCAGCTCCTGGAATCGTGGAAGCGATCCGTTCGCAGAGCTTGAAGATCACCCCCTTTGCCATGCTGTCGCGGGCAACAGCTGGCATTCGAGGCAAGACACTGATCATTAATTTTCCTGGCAGCCCCAAAGCAGCTTTGGAATGTTTGGAAGTCTTTTTGCCGGTAATGAATCATGCGGTGGAGACATTGCGTGGAGACGCTTATGAATGCGCCCAACCCGGCGCACGATAATTCAGATATTCTTATTTCCTCTTTTTGTTGTAACTGCTTGCGCACAGAGTGTGAGCAGTAGCGACTGATGTATTCTGTAGATAATTTAACCTGTGCAGGTTGTCTGAGTGAGTTTGCACCGGCCCTAAACTTGCAAGTGAGAAGGGGCAGTTTCATTGCGACCTATTGAGAGCGATCGAACTATGGTTGGTGACCGACTGATAGACAAACAAGATTCTTCATTGCGTTTTGAAGAACATTTATTTGAAACGATCGGGGCTCGTCCTGTTTACTGAAGTTGCTGATCTTAAAGAACCCCGTAATTTCCCATTAATCACCCCACATAGTCAATAATTGAGTATAATGCTGTGAAATCCTGATACAGGAAAATTATGTGAGGTGTTATGAAATCGCAAAATCCAAAAAACTTACTTGTCCTTTCCCTAATTTTGATTCTTTTGCTTACCACTTTTGGTTGTACCCAGGAACCGGAAAACAAAGTGATCCGTATGTCTACGACCACTTCGGTCAACGATTCTGGTCTAATGGCGTATTTACAGCCTGCGTTTGAAGAAGCAACTGGCTATTCCCTCGAGATCACTTCTGCCGGAACCGGTGCGGCGATTGAGAAAGGGCGCATGGGCGATGCAGACCTGCTGCTTGTCCACTCAAAATCAGCTGAAGAAGAATTCATTGCTGAAGGTTTTGAGGAAGTTCGTTTGCCCTTCATGTACAACTTCTTTATCATCGTTGGTCCTGCTGGCGATCCCGCTGGTGTGGCCGGCTCTGTTACCGCCGCTGAGGCCTTCCAGAAAATCGCTGACAGTGGATCGCTCTTTATCTCCCGTGGTGACGATAGCGGCACCCACAATAAGGAAAAAGCGATCTGGAAGTCAATCGAGTTCGATCCTGCCGGACAAGCCTGGTACGAAAGTGTTGGTCAGGGAATGGGTCAGACACTGACTATTGCAGACGAGAAACAGGCATACACAATTTCTGACAAAGCCACTTTCCTTGCGCATGAGGATACCCTTTCGATGCTGCTGGAAGAAACTGATGATATGAAGAATACCTATTCAATGATCATTATTTCCGCAAAACGCTTTGCTGAATCAAATGTGGCTGGTGCCCAGGCATTTGTTGATTGGATCAAAACTGACCAAGCCCGGAAAATGATTGCAGAATATGGTGTCGCTGAGTACGGTGAGCCCCTCTTCTTTAATCTTGACTAAACCTTTATAATACCGACCGGAAGGGCAGAAATGCCCTTCCGGAGATGTATACATTGGCACTCATAAACTCCATCATTGAACTTCTGTTTGGCTCAGATCCTGAACTGCGCCAGATCATTGCTGTGACATTACGTATGTCGCTTTTCAGTACTTTCTTATCGTCTTTACTTGGCATTCCAGCCGGGGTCTTGTTAGGCGCAAATCAATTTCGTGGAAAGCAGTTTCTTTCCCGGCTCGTAAACACTTTGCTTGGATTACCTCCAGTTGTGGCGGGGCTTCTGGTTTTGCTATTACTTTCACGGAGCGGTCCTTTAGGTAATTTCCGGCTGCTTTACACCGTGGAAGCCATGGTAATCGCACAGGTGCTTCTGATTACTCCCTTTGTTATAGCTATGACAGCCAACCTTGTTGGGGTGAATGCTAATTCGATTAATGAAACCCTAACCGGGGTTGGAATTCGTGGTACTAAACGGCTGAAATTTTTTTTACTCGATTTTAGAGTGCCCTTTATCTCGATCATCCTGGCTGGCTTTGGCCGTTCGATTGCGGAAGTTGGTGCGGTACAGATGGTGGGCGGGAATATTCAATTCAAAACCAGGGTGATGACTACCGCAATAATGATGCAGACCAATATGGGACGATTTGACTTTGCCATCGCATTAGGTCTCATTTTGCTGCTAATTTCCTTTCTAGTGAACTCAATCGCAAATCGAATCCAGAAGGCGGCTTCGGATGATTGAGTTGAAGAATATTTTAGTTAAAGCAAAGGACCGCCTGATTTTGGACGTTCCCAGACTGCGCTTCGAACGAGGGAAACGATATGGAATCATCGGCGAGAACGGCAGCGGTAAGACTACGCTTTTGCGAGTTTTAATGGGCACGGTGAAAATAAGCCAGGGATCGATTGATGGTTTTACGCTTGATCACAAGATAGGTTACCTGCCCCAATCTCCCTATGCCTTCTCTTTTTCAGTACTAAGAAATGTAAGCATGATGCTGGATATCGAGCAAGAGCGTGATGAACTGGCGTTGAATGCCCTGGAACAAGTTGGGTTAGGCTCGCTCATCCATTCCATGGGCAGCACGCTGTCGGGCGGGGAGAAGCAGCGGCTCGGGCTGGCAAGGGTGATGGCGGTGCCGAAGGAAGTGCTGTTGCTGGACGAACCCACTTCAGCTACTGACATTCGAGGTACGGATATTGTGGAGGCATTGTTGCAAGAATGGTTTGAACAAACCAAAGGCTTGCTCATCTTCACAACTCACGCCCCTGCCCAAGCGCTCCGTATGGCTGATGAAGTCATCTTTTTGGAAGACGGAAAGGTGATTGAAACAGGCAGCCCACAAGACCTTTTCAACCACCCCCAGGAAGCAGAAACCCAGGCTTTTCTATCGCATTGGGTTATTTGATTGAGTTTGATAGTTGGAGCTGGCCAGAGCTGCTACGGTCAGCCAACAGGCTGAATGGTACAAGGCCATTGTCTGCGGAAGATCGATGGGACAGCATGGCAAATGTCCCCTACTTGCATGAATATCTTCGCTATCACCTGACACCCATCAGCAACCACCCTTGACCAGAAAGGGTTTGAAGGTTAGGATTTCAGCAGAACAAAACGCCCCAATCACAGGGCAAAATAGAACACCGCCAGGTGTAAGAAAAACGTTGACTTTAAAATCAAAAGGAGAGATTTTATGTTAAAGTACGACCGCATCTACAACTTTTCAGCAGGTCCAAGCACCCTTCCCGTTCCAGTATTAGAAGAAGTTCGCGATGAGATG
>CAZDPK010000121.1:0-3433 GCA_964507335.1 uncultured Anaerolineaceae bacterium
GACCCGCCCGTGGGTTACTTAATCGCTGACGACGGAACTCTTCTGACCGAGCCCTCTTGTTGGCGAAGGTCTCAAATTGATAACCGGAATTCCGAACCTGCCAGTGGAAAAATTCGGTTTGTATCTCTACGGAGAGCTACAGTCAAAGCCCCTCGCACCTCGGGAGATCGGCGAAAACAGCGGTCAACCCAATAACCCAGCCATACTTGAGGGATAAACGGCCGCTATACGCGCAGTTTCGTCCGCGATTACTCATTTATTGAGTGACCAACCTTCCTGTTGATTATCTATTTTTATAGCACAACAGAAAAGAGCCTCTTGATTTGTAACATTGACACAAATTTCACATCCTTTATAATGAATTAAATCATTTTTCATCTTAATTCTGGAGAAAAGCCAATGAATCAACGAAATTTTGTTATAGTGTTAGTCCTTATTGCTGCCGTACTTGCTGGGTGGATGTTCTATACATCCCAACAAGCGGTCCAGGCGGAACCAATCGAGGAGATCAGCACCAAATACTGGAATTCGGGCCATGCAGACGCTGCATCCGAAGCCTTCGTTCACTGGAATGAAGACGAACCAGCCGAAATTCCCGTTTATTGTGCCCGCTGCCACAGTACTTCTGGATTTATCGATTTCATCGGCGCTGATGGCTCCGAAGCTGGCAAAGTGGAAATGCCGGGCGAAATCAATGACCCCATCAATTGTACTGCCTGCCATAGTGATGCTGCTCATGCCCTCGATTCAGCCGTGTTCCCATCCGGAATGGAAGTTACCGGAACCGGTGTGAACTCGGTTTGTATGTCCTGCCACGGTGCCATGTCGGCTGGTACGGGAGTCGATGCTGCTAACGCAGGCAAAGACGCAGACACTCCCATGGCTGATTCCAGCCTGATGGGACCACATTATTATCATGCTGCCGCCGTCCACCAGGGCGCGGATGCCGGCGTTGGCTACCAATATGAAGGCAAGACCTATGTGGGCGCCTTCGAACATGCCGAACCTGTCAGCTCCTGCACGGAATGCCACGATCCTCACTCCCTGCGCACGCAAAAAGTCCCCAATTCTGATGCCAGCCTGTGCTCCACCTGTCACTCTGATGTCTCTGGTTTTGCAGACTATCGCAAAGTCAGCATGTCCAAGATTGACTATGATGGCGACGGCACCGTTGAACCAGTGTTTGACGAAATCGAAGGCGTGAAAGCCGTTCTTTACCAAGCCCTGGACAAGTACTCCCAGGCTGTTACTGACACCGGTTTCGGCTTCAAATTCGATTCTTATCCCTACGCTTTCATCGATACCAACAAAGATGGCGTCATTGACGAGAGCGAAGGTATCTTCCCCAACAAGTATGCAACCTTCACTCCTCGCATGCAACAAGCCGCTTTTAACTACATGTTCGTCCAAAAAGAACCTGCGGCGTATCTTCATAATGCCAAATACGTTCTTCAGCTGATGTTCGACTCAATTGAGGATCTCTCTGAAATCAGCGGTGTGACCACCGAAGGTTTGACCCGACCTTAGGGTCTGGTCTCATAATTTGGACACAAGAAGGCGAAACTCATGAGCCCATCAAATAAAAGAAAGTTATTTTACACGATCTACTTCGCGCTGGTGCTGCTCCCTGCTGTAGCCATGCTGGTTTCAGGATATCTTCGTGGTGTTGAGAACCAGGTACGTGACATTGCTGTCTTGTTAGGGTTTATCGGCATGGCGCTGGCTGGAATTCAACTGATTTCCATCGGGCGCATCCATTGGCTGGCAGACGCACTCGACATGGACAAAGTTTACAATAATCACCATTGGGTCTCTCTCTTATCCATTTTGCTGATCATTGCGCACTTTATGCTGCTCAGCTTTTACAACCCCATCATCGCTGGCTTTTTGAATGTTTTCAAAGCGCCCTGGATGATCGCCGCCGGCTCGATCGGTTTGTTTGGACTGCTGCTTATCGGAATTACTTCCGTTCTGCGCAAGTCGTTCAAATTGGATTATCGCTATTGGCTGCTTATTCACGATATTCTGACCATCGTTATCCTGTATTTTGGTATGACCCACCTCTTCAAGGTAGGCTATTACACCAGCCATCCTTTTATGAAGGCGATCTGGATTTTCGAAATTGCGGTTTGGGTGATTGCCTTTGCCTATATCCGCGTCATCCGACCCGTGCGTATTGGTCAGAAGCCCTACATGGTTGAATCTGTGGTGGGCGAATCTGCTGACACCTACAGCCTCACGCTGGTTCCCGATGGACACGAAGGTGTGCCCTTCGAAGCTGGTCAGGTAGCCTGGATAAGTACTGGTCCTTCACCCTTCGTGCTTAGCCGTAATCCCTTCTCCTATTCGGGTAGTTCCGAAGCTGGTGGTGCCATTCGCTTCTCGATCAAGAATCTGGGCGATTTCACTTCCACCATCCCCCATATGCAGAAGGGCCAACGCGTCTACGTGGATGGTCCTTATGGCACCTTCAACCTGACCGATCCCCGTATGCAAAAAGGCCTGGTCCTGATTGCGGGTGGTATTGGTCTGGCACCTGTGATGAGCATCCTCAACACGCTGGCAGACCGCGGCGACAAACGTCCCACCTATGTTTTCTACGGCGATTTCAACGAAGACACAACCCTTTATGCAGACGAATTTGAACACTTGAAGTCCAAGCTCAACCTCGCGTTTGTGCAGGTGTTGGAAAAACCCCTGAACGAAGATTACCCCCACAGAGGTTATATTACCGAAGAAATCATGCTCGAGCACCTGCCCCAGAACTACAAGGATTTGTTTTACTTTATCTGTGGTCCAGCAGCCATGCTGAGAGCTATTGAAAAACACTTTGACGCGATGGGCATCGAAGGTTCCCAGATCCACGAAGAAAACTATACCATGGCGTAAATTTTTCCAGTTTTTTCTAAGCCGGGTTCTGCAAATGAGCCCGGCTTTTTGTTTTCCTGGAATTTCGGACTCTACATTTTTTTGTAGTAGTAAAAGCGACGGTGCTATTATTTTAGCGTGCCTTATGGAGTTTTGAGAAAGGACTGCAATGGTCACAATTCAGAAGAGATATCTTTGGTGTGAAAGAACCGAAGCTGAGTACGTAAAGATCCGGGCTGAAATTGAAAAGCGGCGAGTGGAGATGCTCACCCTGGAAAAACATGAGAAGTTGGACTGGCCCGCCCGGAAACAAGAGCTGGAGGATTGGCTTGAGCGCGGTCGCCAGTTTATTGACCGGTATGCGCTTGGTATTGAAGATTCTTGGGATAGCGTGTGCGACTGCGCCCAACAAGGTTGGAACGAACTCAAATCCGAAGTACGTGGGATATTGGACGAGAGCAAACCGTAGGCTGGTTATCTTTCGTAGGCCGGGCTCCGCTGTTGAACCCGGCAAATCTACTGAACCGACTTTTATCTACATGAACCTATGTATATCCCTTCGTAG
>CAZDPK010000122.1:0-3413 GCA_964507335.1 uncultured Anaerolineaceae bacterium
TGATGATCGACCAGCTGATTCATTTTTTCAGTCAGTTGTTTGATATCCATAATTCGATGATTATACCCGAGAAGAGATTTCTACCCTGGGATAATAACGCAGAGGCTGCCTTCATAGGCAGCCTCTGTTTATGAATATTGATCGGACCTTATTTTATAGTCATCGGCAAGTAGCTTCCATACCCAGTGAAAGTATGACCGCTTGCTTGTGAGATGTAGGCACCATACTCAAGAAAAGCATCATTGGTAATGGTTTGATTTAGAGAAGCATTAACAGTGGCATCAAATTCGATCTGAAAGTTGGGCACTTCAATGCCTTCAATGCGAAAAGCTAGATCAGGCAAAAAACCAAAAGCAGCCATCCACGATTGCCATTCTGTTCCGTAGCCAAGACCGCCGCTGGGGTTAACAAAGCGAGCGCTGTGCAAGTTTGTAGTATCAGAAACCTGTCTGCCAAATTGTCCTCCAGTTGAAAATTGCATTGTTGGGTAAAAGACAAACCAATAATGACCTGGTGGCAGCAGGATTGGTTCGTTGAGGTCTAATTGGGTATCTGATGGGATGTCAAATGTGCTATTTGTAATTGTGATTTGTGGATCAGTTGGAGGAAGGGAATACGCCCAAACTGGCAATGCTCCAGCACCTGCAGGATCACCCGCAGGCACTCCATCTTTATCTGCATAAATCAAGAAGTTCAGCGCAGTGGCATTTAAGAGAGTTGAGAACCCATTCCAGCCACCCCCTGGCATAAAGAATGTATCTATCAACCAGGGTGCTGTTACCAAAAAATCATCTGCAAGATAGGATGAAATTGTGGACATATCTGGAAATTCCTGATCTATATAAGCGTTGAAAGGATAGACTGAACTGAGTGGTTGATCCCATAGGACTGATTCGATTGCATAATCCAATGATTTAGTTTGTGTCAATACTGAGGGGGCTGCGCCTAGGGTGGAAACCTCTGCTGAGAATGAACTGCCCGTCTTCTCCGCGGGGATCCATCCGTTGGCTTTCACTATGCCTGAACCATAGCTCCACCAAACTGCCCTGGAGACCGTGTCGTAATCATACATACCTATATCCGGTGTTACCGTCAAACTGCCAGGCACATATTCAACCATATCTGGAAGAAAGTCGTAAATCAGTGCGGAATCATACACCATAGGATCGACAGTGATGTTGTAATGGATTGTCTGACCGGGCAAGGCAATTTCAGTAGCGTGCTTGGTCATATCAGGTACGATACAATCAGAACAGATGACATCCACCCGTTTGTCTGAAAGACCTGTATAAGAGAAACTACCCGTCGAACCGCCAACATGGTAGACATTATCACCAAGTGTTACAGCGGCTGTGCGATATACAGGCACAGACTCGAGCAACCCGGCATCAATCCAAGTACCAGCCGTTACGTCAAAGTACCAAGTTTGATTGATTAGTGCTGTATTGTAAACGCCAGCCACCAACCATAACTGCTCACCCTCAGGAGTCATGCGTTGGGTATAACCCATTGCCCAATAGCCACCGGGCAGAACACCCAGATCCGCATTCTCAGCATTCCAGGCTCCAGCTGAAAAATCATAACATTGGGTAGATGACATTTCAGTGCCACTATATCCTCCAGCCACACAAAGTAGCTTGTGAGAGTCAGAAGGACGGGTGAAAAGGAAGGCCGAATGGAAGTCTCGGACGCTTGCGAAAGGTGGCAGTTCAGGCAGCCATGCGTTCGCTATTGTGTCGTATACATATACCGTAGCCAGGTTGCCAGCGCCAGGCGTTGTGGCACCTCCAGTTATGTAGCACAGTCCGGTATCGGTATCCGCCACCCAGGAGGGTGCCCAAATGCCCGGGTAAGGTGGAGCAGTGCCTGTCGGGGTTTCTGAAGTCCAAAGGTTGTTCTCCATATTGTAGCTCCACAAGCCGGTGTACATCCCTCCAGTGTCACCATAAAGGAAGACCTCGTTCCCAATCTGGCAGCCTGAGCGCGGATATATGGAAACTGCACCCCAAGGTGGTGCGGAGGCAGGGACGGTGGTCCAGGTGTCTAGACTTGGATCGTAATTGTTGACCTCAGCTGATCCGCCATAGCCAGCGATGCTCCAGACTTTACCTTCGTATGCTACCGCAATATTATCCATACGGCCAATTGGACTTGTTTCGATGGACTGCCATTCATGCAATTCCGAATACACTTCGTAATAGATGGTTGACTGATCTGAATAAGTGCCATCAGATACGCTAACCGTGGCAGTGTAATCTGCATCATATGAACACAGATGAGGGTCAAGATATACGTCGAAATCAGTTGTCGCACCATGAGCCAGTGTGATGTGCTCCACTCCATAAAAGTCACCGGGAAAGTCTTTGTTGTAAGTTATATCAAAGGTAGCTTCAGCACCTGTAAAATTTGTGAGAGTCATAACTTTGAATTGAGCTTCTCCATGGCAGCCTGAGGTGTAAACTTCCTGGGGCATCAAAATTACCTGAGGTTCGCCGGTGCATGAAGGTACGGCTGCGACAGGATTGATCATCTCATCGCAAGCAATTTGACCCGCAGGGGTGTAGCCGTCGTTGCTACAGGGATTGTGTGGCAGGGTGCCATATCCGTCGCCGTCAAAGTACCAGGACATTTCTGCTGGGTCTGCAGTTCCTGCGGGAATCACATCCACACAATAGGTTGCCACACAATGGTCTGTGGTGGATTGGTAACGATTGTGCGTTATATTGACTTCATAGGGTGAGGTTTGGAAGGACCAGCTAAATGTACCCCATGAGCCAACGTCACAGACTGGGGTTCCCTGCACATACACATTTGAAACAGTCCAATCTGAGGGGAATTTGAGCCAGTTGTTATATGCATATTCGTAATCGGTAGTGAAAGTTTCTGATTGAAAGCAGAACGTCTGAGGCGAGCCAGGGGTATAACAGATATCCCCGCCAGAAGCCGGGTTAAACGTGACATTGCTGCCAGAGAGAGATGAGATAAGCGATTTGGTGAGATCTTGTTTGGGGGCAATACCAGTACTGAGCCCACTTAGCGGTGGTTCGATTTGGTCCTGACTAGTTTCGATAATGGGTGCAGCAATGGAATCTCTAATTGGTAGAAGGCATATTGCCAACAACAGTACAATTGCAAAGATTTTTCTAACAGTCATGCTAATCTCCTTTTTATTGACTGAGAGTGGTTGGTTGTGTCAAATAAAACAGAGAAACATTCTTTCAACTCGTAGGACCTCCTTTGCCAGATCAAGAACCTTCAAGGCTTGGAACTCAAAAATTGTCCTCAGAATCCCCCTTAGACAATGATTTACGAAGTAAATCTCAATATTGGCTCGTTCAAAAAACGGTGAATAGATTGATAATTATTATACAATAATAATATATTTATTACAATATCACAGTTTTGAATCAAAG
>CAZDPK010000123.1:0-3385 GCA_964507335.1 uncultured Anaerolineaceae bacterium
CATTGGGTTTTGTGGGATTGTCGACTGTTTTAATGGCAACGGTCAAAGACCGCCCAAGAAGGCGCGCATTATAGCTGCAGCCATTTTTTATCGGGTGCCGGTCTTGCAAAGAACCCCGACGCCGTTGGCGTTAGTGGGCAGACCGAGCACATGAATTCGCCGTAGGCGTCCTCTTTTACAAGATTGGAGACCGTACCGGTCAAATCGCGCACTCGGCGGGGACGGCGGTGCGATCACGTTTCTTTCGATTAAACAAAAACCGGGCTTTCGAGCCCGGTTGATGCTGAATTCTTTAACAAATCTAAATAAAGTAATGGGTATTGGAATCAGTTGCCGCGACCGCCATGGTGGCAACACCGGCAATCTCAACCCCATCCAGCAGTTCCTCAATTTTTATGCCCATCAGGTCCATCGACATCTGGCACGCCAGCAAGCGCACGCCGTTTTCCTGGGCAGTCCTGATCATCTCGGGCAGCGGATCAACGTTGTATTTCTTCATAATGCCCTTGATCATCGCGGTACCCGCACCCATCATGTGCATCTGGGATAGCGTCAGTTTATCCGCTCCTTTTGGCATCATCCAACCAAACATTTTCTCGATAAAGGTCTTCTTAACCTTCACCGGCTCGGGTTTTCGCAGAATATTCAGCCCCCAGAAAGTGAAAAAGAGGGTTGCTTTTTGCCCCAACGCGGCAAAACCATTGGCGATGATGAAGGCGGCGAGGGCTTTATCCATGTCTCCCGAAAATACGACCATGGTCAGGTCTTTCCCAGGGGTGGGGGTTGGCAGATTCTCTTGGCTGACAGCCTGGGTGGCTTGCGCCAGCCCTTTTTGTACCTGAGCTGTCACCATACCTTTGCTGACATCCAGCGCCAGCAGGTTGTTACCGGTCGATCTTGCCCATGCGCCTACGTCTGCGGCAAAGCCCATATCTGTAGCTTTGACCGTGACCACATCGCCATCATTCATTTCTTCGACCTTTTTGTACAGCTTCAAGATAGGACCGGGGCACTGCAATCCGCAGGCATCCAGTTCATAATCTGCTTTCGCACTGGCTTGAACGGTTTGTAATTCAGGGCTGGGCTGGATTGTTTCCACTTGTTTCATCATTGGTTCGGCTTTCTTGGTGAAATTGAGAGTTTTAAAGCCGCCAGAGACATTCGAGGCATCAAACCCATTTTGACGGAGGATGCGCAGAGCGAAATAGGATCTCTGACCGGTGCCGCATATCACAGCAAATCGTTTGTCTTTAGGCAATTCACTCAAACGTGAGCGCAATTTTGAGAGGGGTATGTTGATCGCGCCTGGTAAGGCAGAGACCGACAATTCTTCCGGATAACGAACATCCAGAATCGCCCACTCATTGGGATCAAGCTTGTCAATTTGATCCCAATGGATCACATCTACATCGCCGCGGAGCACATTGCCTGCCAGGAAACCAACCACGTTCACTGGGTCACGTGCCGATCCGAAGGGCGGCGCATAGCTGAGTTCCAGCTCTTCCAGGTCATAAACGGTCATTTTGCCGTGGATCGCGGTGGCAATAACATCGATACGCTTCTCAACACCATTGGTGCCCACTGCCTGCGCGCCATAAATCTGTCCCTGGGGTCCAAAGAGCAGCTTAAGTTGGATAGGGGACGCGCCGGGATAGTAACTGGCATGGTTGTTCACATGACTGGTGACACTATCGAAAGGAATTTGCGCCTCTGTCAGCTGGCGGGTGTTTAGACCCGTGCTTGCGACAGTCAGATCAAATATTTTTACTACTGAGGTGCCAATCACCCCCTTAAAAGCCACATCGCGCCCAGCCATATGATCTGCGGCAATGCGGGCTTGCTTGGCAGCCGGTCCAGCCAGTGCCAGGAAGGTGGGCTTGCCGGTCAGGCAAGAACCAATCTGGACGGCATCACCAACCGCATAGATATCGGGGTCGGAAGTTTGCATCTGGTTGTTCACGCAGATATGACCGCGTGGTTCCATCTCCAATCCGGCATCTTTTGCCAGTTTGGAGTTAGGGCGCACACCAATAGAAAGGATCACCAGGTCGGTTGCCAGTTCCAGCCCACTGCTGGTATTGACTTGCAGCGGGTTCAGACCACCACTCTCGATCGACTTGAGCCCATCGCCCAGGTGCAGGTTGATGCCGTGCATTTCCAGGTGCTGGTGCACTTCAGCTGCCAGCTCGTAGTCAACCGGTGCCATGACCTGGTTGAGCATTTCCACCAGGTCAACCTTCAAACCCAGTTCGACCAGGTTTTCGGCTACTTCCAGTCCGATAAAACCACCGCCAACGACGACAGCCTTCTTCGGCTGATGGGTCTTAATCCATTCGACAATATCATCCAGTTCGGGGATGTTGTGAAGTACGAAGACACCTTCATGGTCAACCCCTGGTAGAGGGGGCACAATCGGGCTGGCTCCAGGTGAGAGCAGTAACTTGTCGTATGACTCCGTGTAGTCCCGCTCGTGCATCAAGTCACGCACGGTTATTGTTTTGTTCGCGCGATCGATGGAAAGCACTTCCTGGTTGGTACGGACGTCCAGGTTCAGCAGGTTGCGTAGGTCATCTGCAGTGGTAACAAGCAGCTGCTCGCGCTCTTTGATCGTGCCGCTGAGGTGATAGGGCAAACCGCAGTTGGCAAAGGAGACGTAAGGACCTTTTTCAAAGATGATAATTTCAGAATTTTCAGAGACTCGGCGCAGTCGGGCAGCGGTTGTGGCACCGCCGGCAACGCCACCAACGATTAGTACTTTCATACGATCCTCCCAGGATGATATTGAAAGCAAGTATATCACCGAGAATTAAAGTTACGTGTGGCAAAATTTTGTGAGTGGTGTTGATATTTTTTCGCAGCATCTTTTTCTTTCGTATGTCAGCTTTTCTCTTGCTTTTCGTAGGCCGGCTTCCGCAATTGAAGCCGGCGTTTTGTTGCTTCACCCCCTCTTTATCGAAGATCCCTGAAGCATAGCGAAAGGGAGTAGGGGGACGGTGACCTGTGCCCGACGTGGATCGGACGGGTAAAGCCGGGGGGGTGACATCTTTCGTAGATTGGGTTGCGGAGGGAGATAAATACTGCTCGCTTCGCTCCCAGCATCATGACCCCCTCCGTACGACTGGGGCTTTATTGCCCTGTATGGGTGACTCCAGCTGATGTCTTGGCCAAAGGAAATTTTATCGGAGGGAATTAAACCCCTAATTACGAGTTTTAAAACAGTGTAGAATGGCAATCGTGCCCCCAAAAAATGATAATAAAAATGACTTTCTTAAAACGATTTATGCACGCGCAAACCAGGCGCAGAACTGACGACCCCAATTTCCCAAATTGGAATCTCGCGTTCCTGGGCTTTTACCTTGAAATCCCCTACTCTCTCCTCAGGTAC
>CAZDPK010000124.1:0-3231 GCA_964507335.1 uncultured Anaerolineaceae bacterium
TTGTCTTTGGCTACCTGCTAAAGGTGGATAGCGGCAACTTGCCATATCCTGTTTTCACCCTGGCAGCCTTGCTTCCCTGGCACCTCTTTCAACTTTCACTGCAAAAAAGCAGCATCAGCCTGGTGGGCAATGCCAATCTGATCACCAAAATTTACTTCCCAAGGGTGATCATTCCGTTTTCATCGGTTTTAGCAGTTCTGGTCGATTTCGGGATTTCCTTGATTCTGTTGTTTATTGCAATGGCGATTTTTAAGGTCAGCCTGACCTGGACCACCCTTTGGCTGATTCCGCTCACCCTGCTGACTGTTTTGGCTGCCTTGGCTGTTGGTTTATGGCTCTCGGCTCTCAACGTCCAATATCGTGATATTCAGCAGATGGTTCCATTCCTGCTGCAGATCTGGATGTATGCCACTCCGATCGTTTACCCGATCACGATCATCCCCGAAGGGACGATTCGCTACATCTACAGTCTCAACCCGATGGTTGGAGTGGTGCAGGGCTTCCGTTGGGCGCTTTTTGGCGGTACACCGCCCGATATGACCCTCTTGTTTTCTTCTGTTGCCGTGATTGTATTGCTCATTAGTGGTCTTTTCTTCTTCCGCCGAATGGAAAAAACCTTTGCGGATGTGGTGTAGCATGGAAAAAGACACATCCATCATTGTTCGCGGTATCGGCAAGCGCTATACCATCGGAGCCTTCCAGGAGCGTCAAGACACGCTGCGCGATCTCATCGTCAGCCAGACCCAAAAACTGGGCAATCTCTTTCGCACAGGCGGTACCAAAAGTAAGAAAGAAGAAATCTGGGCGCTGCGAGATGTCAGTTTTGATGTCAAGCAGGGTCAGGCAATCGGGATCATCGGTCGTAATGGGGCTGGGAAGAGCACCTTGCTCAAAATCCTCTCCCGTGTCACCGACCCAACCGAAGGTTACGGCGAACTACGCGGCAGAGTTGGCTCTCTGCTCGAAGTTGGCACCGGCTTTCACCCCGAACTGACCGGGCGCGAGAATATTTTCCTGAATGGTGCCATTTTGGGCATGCAGAAACGGGAAATTGAAGCTCGTTTTGACGAGATCGTCGATTTTTCGGAGGTAGAAAAATTTATCGACACACCAGTCAAGCGTTACTCCTCCGGCATGTATTTGCGTTTGGCTTTTGCTGTGGCAGCTCACCTGGAACCGGAAATTTTGGTTGTGGATGAGGTGTTGGCTGTGGGCGATGCTGATTTTCAGCGAAAGTGCCTGGGTAAAATGGGCGATGTGGCAGATTCGGGGCGCACGGTTTTGTTCGTCAGCCATAACATGTCCGCCGTTCAGCGCCTGACGCAGGAATCGATCGTACTGGATAAAGGTAAGGTGCTTTTACGCGCACCGTCTGCCGAAGCGGTCGATTTTTACCTCAACCGCGGGCTTTCCAAGATGGGCGAGCGCTTCTGGGAGGAGGATGAAGTGCCTGCCTCAAGCGCACCCTTCAAACCTTTAGCGATCCGCATCCTTGACAAAGATGGTAATGTTTCTGATTCTGTTCGTTCGGTTGACCCGGTTACGATCGAGATCGAATACGAGTTAAACGAGGACGTTACTGGCTTGCGCGTAGGTTATTACCTGTTTACAACCCGTGGCGAGGCGGTTTTTACCAGTTTTGATACCGACTCCGAACAGCTTTTCCGCGAATACACTGCCCGACCCAAAGGCGTCTATACCAGCCGTTGTAAGATTCCAGCACACACCCTGAACGAAGGGCGTTTTGTGCTGGGTGTTAATGCCAGCTCCTATCGCATCAGGCGCTACTTCCAGGATGACCAGGCGCTCAGCTTTTCGGTAGATGCCAGCGGTGCTGCCGGTACGCAATGGCCTGAGCCGCGACCAGGTGCCGTCAGACCCGCCTTGGAATGGAAAATCGAAGAACGAGGTCGGGCATGAGTGAGCTTAAAGACCTGTTTGCCAAAATTCCACTGACAGTAGAAGCCTACTGGGCGCTACTTGGTCGAAATAAGAAATGGAGTGCCCACTACGAATTGGAAGACCTTAACGGGGTGCTTCAGCAAGCCGTTCAAGATGTGTTGAAATTTCGTTGCAGAGCGGAAAGCCCGAGAAAAATTTGTGTGTTTTCCACCCTGCATTACTGGATCGAACAATCCATGTTGGTCGCGCTCGGTCTGGCGGGGCAAGGACACCAGGTAAACTTTGCCTGGCTGCCTTATGCTGAGTGGGATAAGGAAATCAACCTTTTCGATTTGCGCCGACAGGACCTTTACACCCAGGAAGTGCTTAAACCTGCTTCCCAGGTAATGCGCATAGATAGTTTGCTGAGCGCGAGCTTATCAACAGATAAAAAACCGTCATTGACGCCTGAATTACAGAAAATTGTTGATCAGGTTTCGGATTACGATACCCAATACACACTTCAGATCGAAGAAACCGACCTCTCCAGCCCGCTATACCAACTGCGTCGGCAACGCAATGGTCAGGCGGCTCAGGCGATTTTTGATTGGCTGCAGGCAGAAAAACCTGATTTACTGGTTATTCCTAATGGAACCATCCTTGAAATGGGCGTTGCTTACCAGGTGGCTGGTTTACTCGGTATCGAAACCGTGACCTTTGAATTTGCTGACCAGCAGGAACGTATCTGGCTGGCACAAAATGACGAAATCATGCAGCATCATACTGCAGATCTTTGGGATGGTCTGGGTGGGCAACCCTTACCAGAAAAAGCCCGCCAGGCGCTTATAGGCTTGTTTGGGGCTCGAAAAAATGCAAATCTCTGGGGCAATTTTGCCCGCCAGTGGCAGCAAAACCCGGTAAAAGGGGGCGCCAGCGTCCGCGAAAGATTGAATTTAGACGAGCGACCGATCGCGCTTTTGGCGACCAACGTTTTAGGCGATAGTCTTACACTTGGCAGGCAACGTTTTTCCAAAACTATGGCTGAAATGATTGTTTGGACTATTAAGCACTTCATCTGGCGATCGGAATTGCAATTGGTTGTAAGGGTGCACCCCGGTGAACTGAAAACGCATGGAACATCGATGGTTGATGTTATTAATCAGGCTTTTCCTGAGCTTCCTAAAAATATTCATATCATTCACCCGGATGATAAAACCAACACTTACGACCTGATGGAAATTGCTGATTTCGGTATTGTCTACACCACCACTGTCGGCATGGAAATGGCGATGTCGAGTTTACCGGTGATTGTGACCGGAAAAACCCACTACGGCAAGAAAGGCTTTACGT
>CAZDPK010000125.1:0-3230 GCA_964507335.1 uncultured Anaerolineaceae bacterium
GATACAACCAAATGGGTTTTGGCGTATTTGTTAAGCGAGTAGTTGACGGTATAAACACAAACGGGACGGCAAGGAAGCCGTCCCGTTTCATTTTAAAAGATAGATTCGGCTATAGACGAACTTCTGTTCGCCCGGTTAGCTTATTTTGTACCCAGCTCACCACCTGATCCACGTGCTCCGTTCTTGAGACCAGATCCAGATCGTCACTGTTAATGATCAGCACTGGGCATTGGTCGAAGGCGTTCATCCAATCTTCGTAAAGCTGATTGAGGCGGCTTAAGTAATCCCTGGAAATTCCAGCTTCATACTCACGTCCCCGTTTGGCAATCCGCTGCATCAATGTATCCACCGATGCCCTCAGGTAGACCATCAGATTGGGTGGGGGCAGCAGAGAAGCAAGGATATGATATAGATCCTGATAGACGCCATAATCACGAGTGCTAAAATCGCCTTGCAGAAAGAGGTTGCGCGCAAAGATTTCGGCATCCTCATAAACGCTGCGGTCCTGCACCACGGAACCTTCTGCCAGCAGAAGTTCTTTATGGATTCTTAAACGTCGGGTGAGAAAGTAGACCTGGGAATGAAATGACCAGCTTTCCATATCTTCGTAGAAATCGGCCAGGTAAGGGTTCTCTTCGTGTGGTTCATAAAAAGGAGAAAAACCCAGCCTGTTGCTCAAAATTTCGACCAGTGTCGTCTTCCCTGCTCCGATGTTCCCCGCAATAACTATAAACTTGTCCATTGATCCTCCTCGATTCTATCCTCTGGTCTATCTATTCCGTAAGTTGTTTCTGCCCGATCCCATATCATAACCAATTATAAGCAAGCGGGTTATAAACAGTGCAACGAGATTATTGTATAAAGAATAGGATTGCTATCGACCTGCTTTAGTAATACGATAATTTTAGAAATGTTTTTTTGTTCAGTTTAGAAAAGGAGTAAAAATGTTTGAAGGATTAAATTGGTTATGGAGCATCGTTGTCGGAGCAATCGCTGGTTGGTTGGCTGATCTGGTTGTTCCAGGTGTCAAAGTTGGCTTCCTGGGGGCGATCATTGCCGGTATCCTTGGCGGTTTACTTGGCAGCTGGCTATTCGGTCTGCTTGGCATTTCTACTGGTGGTCTCCTTGGCATCCTGATTGCCGCCTTTGTTGGCGCCATCATCGTGCTGTTAATCTATCGCGCGATTTTTAAGCGATAACCTCAGACTTTGTTCGTTTTAGATCAGAAGCCGGCATATACCGGCTTCATTGTTTTTATGCCCATTTCCACATTTCTTTCCGCGATCAGAGCACAATCATGCTGACGCAATACCCCTACTGCCAGAAGGTTCGGTAGCCATTTTTTACTTCAGGCTCATACGCGTCTCCAATATAATGAGCGCACTCCTGCTTTTCAGGTTTCCCAGCACGCTCGACACATGATACTTCGGCGGTATGCTCAACAACTTTTGGATACGATCCAGTATCCTATGTTCTTTGACTATCTCAATCCCCTGTATTTGCATGATTCCTGCAAAATCCCTCTAATTCTTTCCACTCTTGTTTAGAACAAAAATCGCCTGCCCCAAATGCGGCAGGCGTTTTCGTTCTAAACAAGGTCACTTCAATATCAATGGTACATAGATATAAAAGACATCCATTACGACTTCATTGACAGTAACGGTCACATCGACAACTTCAGAGTAGAGTACGCCATCAAAGGCCTTATAGGTAAAGCTGTCTTCACCGAAAAAGCCAGCGTCAGGCATATAAGTAAAGGACCCGTCCGCAGCCAGCATAAGCGTGCCGTTGGCAACGCCTGTTTCCAGTACGGCGGTAATAGGACCGTCGTCAGTATCATTCGCCAAAACGCCTTCAGCAGCAGTTACTATTAACTCAACATCTTCATCGGTTGCGTAGGTATCAGCTACTGCTACAGGGGCCTCGCCATTCGAAATAGTGAAAAATATGGCTGTTGGAGGACCCCAGGCGGTTCCATCTGAAGATTCCACAAAGAGCGTGTGCTGCCCGGGGGTCAAGTCCGTGGTGGAAACGGAAAATGATCCGCTGAAAACAGGCACCGATTTACGTAAAATGATCGTTACAGCATTGGACCCGCTGATCCAGGATGGTTTATCAATCGAGTAGCGGATTGAATCGATGTTTTGTGAGGGCACGCCGCCATCATAAGTGCTGTATAGGGTATCGTTGGCGGTGTAATTTACCGTCATGTTCTGCCCAGGCTCGACCGGGTTGGGCGTCACCGCCAGGTTGGTTACTTCAGGACCATAAGCGAGGCGATAAGGCAGTCGGGCAATCTTGATCGCGCGCAGCAGGGATTGTATGTTGCGAGGGTTGATATCACTTTCAAAAACGCTGCAACTTTGGTGAAACGTGTCGCCAACTTCAAAGCAAAATCCTGGCACACCCAACTCACCATAAGCCCAATCATCAGTCGTACCGGCAGAAGGGTAAAGCTCGGTCGACTTCTGCGGGTCGTGCCCATTATAGTAGGCAAATTTATAACTCATTACACGAAGGCTGGCGTCATTTGGCGCCGTGTCATAGGTGTAACCCCAAGGCCAGAGCACCAGGCGCGAATAGCTGTGCAGGTCAATAAACATACCTGTAGCGAACAATTCGTTGACAGGGTCGTCTGGGAGGGGTCCTTTTTGATCAGGAAAAACACTTTCCACATAACTTGTGATCGCTACAGTCTCGGGTTCAGAGCCAGGTGCGGCACCAGGAAAAGTTTCGCCACAAGTATATGAATCATATTCCCAGGCATAGGGATAGTTCCGATTCAGGTCTGCACCCCTGGAATTTGTGTTCCCGCAATAGAGATTATTGGTGTTTTTCCGCCAGAGCACGCTTTGATTTGCTTCATCTCTCACACGTCCATCGGGATTGGTCGAAAGCACCAGGTGAATGCGGTTGTAATCCAGCAGCCATTTCACATCCGCGTTGGTCTGATAATTTGCAAGCAGATACTCTGCCAGGCGCAGGTTTAATTCCGGCGGAGCCCACTCGCGGGCATGGATGCCGCTCATGAAAAAGGCGTCCGATTTCGGGACAGAAGGGGTATTTCGATTACCCAACACCAACACTTCCAAATCCCAACCTGCATTCGGGTTTTGGGTCTTTTCCCAGGAGTCGCCGATATCGAGTAATTCGACCAGGTCCGGATAGCTTACTGCCAGGGTATCGGCAGCAGCATAGATCTCAGCTACTGTCCGGTAGCAAGGATAGCC
>CAZDPK010000126.1:0-3138 GCA_964507335.1 uncultured Anaerolineaceae bacterium
CAAGTGTTCAGGACCATGTCCTTTTTAAATGTGCGAAACTTATGTTACCTTATCTTGGTATCCAATTGCTGGTGTTATTCTTGAAGCCTGTTCAGAAATACTTTTTATTTCACGCCATTCCTTCTCAGACTCGGCGAATCAGAATACAGCGTGGTTAGTTGATATCATGGATACTTCTCAATCCCACTATTATAAGGAAAACCAAGTGTGCTGAATGTGGTAACCAGAATAGCATGTTATCTTCTACTCGCTGCATTAGAGGTGAGCCCGGTAGCCGCTGTGATTGAGCCGGATTTATGTTGTAGAACCTGGTGAATACACGCTTGCACACTGTATAAATAATGTTATAATGTTCATATATCACTGGTAAATACAATATCGTTCTGGGGTATCCCCAATCAATCTGTCACCTTTTACAACATGGATAAATATTTAATTACAAGGTCGTGCCAAACGAGCATACAGCATTGACAAAGGGTCGGATATTCTGCAACTGTCATAGAAAGAGACTTATTTATGGAAATTATTGAGCTAGAAAAACAAACCACAAAACAACTTCAAAAAATTGGCAAAGACCTAAATATCGAAAATGTAAGACGGCTTAAGAGGGACGGTTTGATCGTAAAAATCGCCCAAAACCTGGCCGAAGCCGAAGGGCTTGAGATGAGCGGCGGTGTTCTGGAAATTATGAACGAAGGCATAGGCTTTCTGCGCAGCAACTACCGCATTGGTCCCGACGACGTCTACGTTTCACAGGCTCAATTGCGCCGTTATGAATTACGCTCTGGCGACCTTGTTATCGGTCATGTTAGACCACCCCGCGAATCCGAACGGCATCATGGATTACTCAAGGTAGAAACTGTCAATGGGCTTACGCCTGATGAAGCTCGAAAACGGCCAAGATTTGAAGCCCTGACTCCCATTTTTCCGAATGAAATGCTTAATTTGGAATATGATCCGATGAATCTTTCGACCAGAATGATCAACCTGGTTGCTCCCATCGGTGGTGGTCAGCGTGCAATGATTGTCTCGCCTCCAAAAGCCGGTAAAACCACCATCCTTAAAGATATTGCCAATGCTATCAGCGCAAACCATCCTGAAGTCCGCCAGATCATGTCACTGATTGGTGAACGCCCGGAAGAGGTGACCGATATGGATCGCTCGGTTGATGCCGAGGTAATTGCAAGTACCTTTGATGAGCCGGTCCAATCGCATGTGCGAATGGCAGAAGTATCGCTCGATAGGGCAAAAAGGCTGGTCGAAAATGGGTTGAATGTGGTTATCCTGATGGATTCCCTTACCCGCCTGGCGCGAGCGTATAATATGGTTGTAAACCCATCTGGTCGCACGCTGAGTGGTGGTATGGATCCCTCTGCGCTATATCCGCCCAAACGCTTCTTTGGTGCTGCCCGTAACTTGGAAGATGGTGGCAGCTTGACCATTGTTGCGACTGCCCTTGTGGATACAGGCTCCAGGCTGGATGATGTTGTTTATGAAGAGTTCAAGGGAACTGGCAACATGGAAATGATCCTTTCCCGCCGCCTGCAGGAAAGACGAATCTTCCCAGCTATCGATATTGAAAAATCCTCTACTCGTCGTGACGATCTTTTACTTTCCCCAGAAATTCTGCAGCGTGTCTGGCTGATGCGTCGAATGTACTTGCAGATGGTCTCCAACCCTCCCCAGGGTGCTGGAATGGATACTGCTGTGGCAACAGAAGCAATCCTGCAAAGAATGGAAAAATCTAAGACGAATGTGGAATTTCTGGAAACTCTGGCAGATATGTAGTATATATTTGTCAGAGGATTAACCAATGTTTGATCAAAACGAAGACACAAAGAAAGCCAACCGTGAGTTGGTTATAACGGTTACCAGCTGGGTTGTTGCTATCATGCTCAGCCTGGGATTGCTAACCATGCTTTTGTGGCAGCCGAGAATTGCCAAATCGATGGAGCTTTACAACCGCCCGCAGGAAGTCGCGACGGTTGATTTTAACGATGTCAGTACCGAAGCCAACCTGCCAGCTTTTGTGGATAATAATCCTGGCGCGGAATTGACCCGTGATCAGAACCTGTATACAGAAGGGCAGGCCAACACCCGCCTTGAGATGGTCTATCACACTGTTGTGAGCGGCGACTCCATTTGGGCGCTTGCAGAGACCTATAATGTCGAAATCGAATCAATCCTGTTTGCCAATTATGATATCTTGCAGGATAAGTCTGACAACCTGATGGTTGGGCAGGTGATTGCGATTCCGCCTGTGGACGGAATTTATCACACCTGGCGCAGCAAGGATTCGTTAAGTTCGGTGGCTTCCCGTTATGGTGCCACTATTCAGGATATTTTGTTATTCATCGGCAATAATCTTGATCTCTCCAATCCGCAGATTGAACCGGGCACCAAAGTGATGGTACCTGGAGGACGGCGTGAACTGGTTCCGATCAGTTATGCTGCCGTTACCCGGGATGCAGAAGGTCGCCTGATCAGCGGATGGGATGGACCGGGAGCTTGTTTGTTGGATTCGGTTGGTATGTATGGGAATGGCTTTTTCATTTGGCCATCGGCTGTACATTACCTGACCGGTAACAATTTTGGGCCCGGACATAATGGCATTGACCTTGGCGCCGGGCTAGGTTCGCAATTGTTTGCGGCAGACAGCGGCACCGTGGTTTATGCTGGCTGGATGAACGGTGGTTACGGTAATTTTGTGGTCATTGACCATGGGAATGGTTACACAACGCTCTATGAACATCTCGATAAAGTCCATGTCAGTTGTGGAGAAAACGTCTTCCAGGGCAGCGTGATCGGCCTGGCTGGTACGACTGGCAATTCCACGGGACCTCACCTGCATTTTGAGATCCGTTATGCCAATATGCCCGTTAATCCATGGGATTTTCTGCCATAGGAATGGTATAATCCCAAGCCCGCCCCAGTGGCTCAATGGATAGAGCGAGGCACTCCTAACGCCTAGACTGCGGGTTCGATTCCCTCCTGGGGCACAAAAAACCACCGAAAGGTGGTTTTTGAGTTAAGATGCAATTCAGGACAGTTGGAAATGAGATCATCACGTTTCTTAAAGCCCTCCCTTAAGGGGGAGGGTCCGTGAGCGCAGCGAACGGGGGTGAGGGTCAAGTTGGA
>CAZDPK010000127.1:0-2986 GCA_964507335.1 uncultured Anaerolineaceae bacterium
AGGGCTTGGGTAAGCAGGTTTTGGGGCTTGCCAGTGGTGGCGGGCAGCAGAGCGCTGAGTTGGCTGCCCATGGTTATGAGGTCACGATTTTGGACATGTCCAACCGTCAACTGCTGGCGGACAAAATTGTCGCACAGCGGGAGAACTATTCGATCAACCTGGTCAAGGCTGATATGACCAATCCTTTTCCTTTTGCTGATAATACCTTCGATTTTATCGTTCATCCCGTTTCGAATTGTTACGTTGAAGATATTGAGCATGTATGGCGGGAAGCATACAGGGTTTTACGACCTGGGGGTGTGTTAATGTCGGGTTGGACCAACCCGATCATGTATATGGTGGATGAGGAAGCCCTGTCATCAGACGAGGTGCCTTTAGAAATTAAGTTTCAGCTGCCCTATAACAGCCGGCTGGAAGAGCAAAAAGGGATGGAGATCACCACGGAAGGTGGCTACCAGTTCAGCCACACGCTTGACACACAAATTGGTGGACAGTTGAGGGCGGGATTTTTGTTAAAGGATTTCTTCGAAGACAATGAGGAAGACAATCGATTGGGCAAGTTTTGCAGTCTTTATGCTGCCACGTTAGCAGTTAAGCCAGCATAATAATACGCAAAATGTACGGAACGGACACCGGCCGTTCCAATATTTTAAATTTGAACCGAGAAACCCTCACCTTGGAAGGGTTGTGTTCCCAACATTGATCTACTTTTTCTCTCGATAATTTTTGAGAATGTCCTGGCTGGGCATCAGTATAGCCTTAGGTTCGCATACACTCTTGCAGAAACAACAGCCAACCATGCAAAGAAATGGCTCTGCTACCCAGATTTTTCCATCCTCATCCTGTTCAAACACCTCACGGGCACACAGGTCCAGACAGGCAGCGCAATCGGTACACAGTTCGGCAGAAATGGTCGGAAACCAGGGGATTTGTTCACGAGGGTAACCGCGCCAGGTGCCGTAATTGCGAGCGACGGTTGCTTTTCCGCTCTTGCGCTTGCGATAGTAACGTTGATACTCCTGGACAAGGGTGTTTGTGTAGCTTTGTATGGCCGATCTTGGTATGAAATTGTGTTCTTTGACACCTTCAATGATCAAGCCAGGCGTTTCAGGCGCATCCGGAGCGACTTCTTCAGCAAAAAGACGTGAAAACAATTCTTCCAAACCTAACAAACCAGCTGGAACGCCCTCAATGTTTAGCATCCTGTAGCTGAGTGGCATATTAGTCCTCGGGTTGCTCTCCAAGACAATCTGCGGCTGCTTGCTTAATATGCCCCATCATAGCTGTCAGACCGTTGCTGCGTTGAGAGGAAATGTGCCGCCAGAGACCGAGAGTCTCAAAAAAGGTCATATCCGCCTGCAAAACATCTTCTGCAGATTGACCGTTGAGAATTTCATTCAAAACAGCCACCATTCCTTTGACAATCAAGGAATCGCTGTCAGCGCTGAAAATTAGGTTGCCGTCCTGGCAGTGAATATCGAACCATACGCTGGATTGGCATCCTTGAACCAGGCGATCTTCGGTTTTAAGAGCAGGATCCATTTCAGGCAAGTCCTGACCCATCTCAATCAGGTATTCATATTTTTCTTCCCAATTATCAAGCAGCGCAAAATCATCGATCAAATTTTGTTCAATTTCCTTCATGGTATCTTTCTTGCTCATACTTACCTCTTGATCATTCGAATAACACGTTCGATACCGTGAGCAAGCGCTTCAAGATCTTCGCGGTTGTTATAGATAGCCATGGAGGCCCTTACTGTGCCGGCGATGTGTAGCGCGTCCATGATTGGCTGGGTGCAATGCTGACCAGTTCTTACGGCGATGCCCTTGGTATCCAGAAGAATGCCGAGATCGTAATGTTGGATGCCTTCAACATTGAAGGGCAGAATGGCTGACCGGTGTTTGGGATTCCCATAGATCTTCAAGCCTGGAATAGCTTGCAGTAAACCGAACCCATAGTCAAGGAGATCAGCTTCATATGCCTGCAGCTGATCGAAATCGAATTGATTGATGTAATCAATCGCAGCACCCAATCCAATCACATCGGCAACATTAGGTGTGCCTGCTTCAAACTTGTAGGGCAACACGTTGAAAGTGATATGAGTAGGAGTGACCTGGTCGATCATTTGGCCGCCTGATTGGAAAGGAGGCATTTTTTCCAGCCATTTCTTTTTGCCGTAGAGAACCCCAATACCCATAGGAGCGTAAATTTTGTGCCCCGAGAACGCGTAGAAGTCGGCATCCAGTGCCTGGACATCGTGTGGCAGATGCTGGATCGCCTGGGCGCCGTCCACCAGAACCGGTACGTTCGCTGCATGGGCGATACGCACGATTTCGTCAATCGGATTAACTGTTCCCAGCGTATTAGAGACGTGGTTGACTGCAACCAGTCGGGTTTTCTCGTTTAGGAGTTGTTGAAAAGCCAGCAAATCCAGCTCGCCATTTTCGTCGATAGGAATCACGCGAAAATGTGCACCTTGCCTCTGGCACAAAAGTTCCCAAGGGACATAATTGCTGTGATGCTCCAACTGGCTGGCAATGATCTCGTCGCCTTCTTTAACGAAAGACTGTCCGAAACTAAAGGCAACCAGGTTGACCGATTCGGTGGTTCCACGGGTGAAAATAATTTCCTCTGGAGATGAGGCGTTCATGTATGCAGCCACTTTTCCGCGCACATCCTCGTATGCCATCGTCGCTTGTATTGCAAGCGTGTGATTGCCACGGTGTATGTTGGAATTGGTGGTGGCGTAATAGTGGCTGATGGCGTCGATTACGCTTTGGGGCTTTTGGGTGGTGGCGGCGTTGTCCAGATAGACCAGGGGAAGATCGTTGACGGTCTGGGTGAGGATTGGGAAATCAGCTCTGGCAGTGAGGATATCTTTGGTCATGGTGTAGGTCCTTTTGTGGATTGATTTTACCATTGTGGGGTTAATGATATCCAGATTGCACTGAATCAGAGAACATGCCGTTGATCTAAGCAAGGAAA
>CAZDPK010000128.1:0-2806 GCA_964507335.1 uncultured Anaerolineaceae bacterium
TTCCTCAATGGGTCAACTATGTTGATGCCTGGAACCAGGCTAAGTTCTCCAAATACTTCCTCAATAGCGTCCTCATCACACTCGGAACATTGGCGGGATTATTGATCACTTCTATCCTGGCAGGTTACGCTTTTGGACGAATTGATTTCAAGGGAAAAAACATCTTGTTTGGTCTATTTCTGGCTACCATGATGATCCCTGAATCAGTTACCTTGATTCCAAATTACTTGTTGATTCGTGGGAACATTTTCCCAATCCCAGGTGGAACATGGCTGAACAAGTATTGGTCATTGACAGTTCCATTTATTGCGAATGCGTTTAGCATTTTCCTGCTGCGGCAGTTCTTTGCACAGATTCCAAAAGAATTATGGGATGCCGCACGTATTGATGGGGCAGACCATTTTCGTTTCCTGATCCAGGTTGTCTTGCCAATCAGCAAGGCGCCGATCATGACTGTGCTTTTATTTGGCTTTACCGGATCCTGGAACGCCTTTCAATGGCCATTACTGGTCACAACAAATGACACATGGCGGCCGATCATGGTCGGTTTGTGGTCCTTTGTAAATGAAGCTGGTCCGCAAACTCACTTATTGATGGCAGGAGCGGTGATATCATTAATCCCGATTCTGATTATCTATTTCCTCACCCAAAAACAATTCACTCAAGGTATTGCAACAACCGGGCTGAAAGGGTAGGATTAACAAATCGTATGATAACGAGAAAATTCTCGATATCAAATTATTAGATTCAAAATGGAGGTTTTGAATATGAAGAGAAAGATGTTTAGTTTGATAGCAATCATCATGATTGCGGCGATGGTGCTCAGTGCCTGCGCCAAACCTGCGACAGAAGCTGAAGGACCGGTGGAAGGCGCAGTAGATTGGACCAAAGTTACCCCTGCCAAGAATATTGTTTTCTGGCACCAACACACTGGTGAAGACCGTGAAGCTGCTATGGCAAAAATCGTTTCGGATTTTAATGCCACAAACGAATACGGTATCACCCTGACCGCTGAGTATGCTGGCGGATACGGCGACATCTATACTAAGATGCTTGCCCTGCTCAACACTCCTGATGTTCCTGATATCGTAGTTGGTTATCAGAACCAGATCGCGACCTATCAACTGGCAAATTCAATTTTCGATATGAATACTGTCATCAATGATCCAGTCTACGGTATGGCCCAGGCTGATCAGGACGACTTCATCGACTCCTTCTTCCAGCAAGATGTATATCCTCTGTATGACAACCAGCGCTTAGGCCTTGCTCCAAACCGCTCCATGGAAGTCATGTATTACAACATGAGCTGGCTTAAGGAACTTGGTTACGATGCTCCTCCTACGACTCCAGAAGAATTCCGCGAGATGACCTGTAAAGCATCCACAACCCCATTCAGTGGTGCAAAAGCCGAAGGTTCGATGGGCTATCAGCTTAGCATCGACACCTCCCGCTTCGCCTCCTGGACCTATGCATTTGGCGGCGATATCTATGATGGAACCACCAATCAATACACTCTGAACAGCCCCGCTGCAGTGGAAGCCTTCAAGTTCCTGCAAGGCTTGTTTGCTGATGGCTGTGCCCGCTTGGTTTCTGAGAATTATGGCGATCAGACCGACTTTGGTAATGGTACCTTGCTCTTCACCATTGGCTCCAGCTCTGGTTTGCCCTACTACACATCGGCTGTTGAAGAAGGCGCTGGCTTTGAATGGTCTGTTGCCGCACTGCCCAACACTGGTACCCCCAAGCAAAACGTTTACGGCGCGAGCGTTTCAATCCCGAAATCTACTCCCGAACGCGAACTGGCTGCCTGGATCTTCATCAAGTACTACACCAGCCCCGAAGTTCAGAAACTCTGGGCAGAAGCATCCGGTTACTTCCCGGTGCGCGAATCTGTTGCTGAAATGATGACCGATTACATGGCTGCAAATCCGACCTATAAAGCATCATGGGACCTTTTGGAGTATGGTTGGTTTGAACCTGCCGTACCTGGTTACGACTTTGTTCGTGATGAGATCGAAGTTGTGATGGCTGCAGTCGTTGACGACCCCGCTCTGGATGTTCAGGTTGAGTTTGACAAGTTGAACACGTTCGGCAACACGATTCTTGCAGAACAACTGGAACAAATCGTTAAATAAACATTTCTTAGAAATCTGTAATAAAGCCTCCCTGTACTTGCAGGGAGGCTTTTGTTTTGCTATAATGATTTTGCATGGGGATGCCAGGTCTCGACGGGAGAGGCTGGTTCCGGATTGCGAGCCGAGAGGTACCGACCTCGTGAAATCAGTACAAAACAACAAGTGCCAATCGCACAAGTTACGCAACCCTTCCTTTAGCTGCATAAGCTAATTGATTGGAAGCTGATCTCCTAAGAGAGGTCACGTTCCCTGGAGTCGTTTTTCTGACCGAATCCAGCAAGAATGTCATAGAAGTCAGAATGCTGGGTACTTATTCGCGGAGTGCCCCTAAGAGGACCTTCGGGTTCAAGCGAATGGTTTGCCGGTAGTTGCGCAGAACACCTTAAGGCGAACGAAAACAAATCTTCTGCTACGCTCGTAGAGATTCGAGAGTCTAATCTTTCGGACGCGGGTTCGATTCCCGCCATCTCCACTGAAAGCCCTCTTTATTGAGGGCTTTATTTTATAGCAACTGAATTTAGTTTTACCCTCGTTTCAGTTAAACGTAGCGACAGGATGTCTGATGCAATGGATCTTATTGGTTGTTGATGTTACATGCCTGGAATGCGAATAGAATCCGGGCTCAACAAAAGAACCCGATCTACATTTTCATGCTTTTTAGTCGAGTAGAT
>CAZDPK010000129.1:0-2693 GCA_964507335.1 uncultured Anaerolineaceae bacterium
TTAACTTCCAGCCTTCTCCCCCAAAGCCTTGCCGCCCAAAATCCCTGATCGGGTACCCAACCCTGGCGGGACGATGTACTCCTCGATCCCGTCCAAAATCTCCGCGGAACGAATATACCCATTCAAGTACTTAAGCGTCTTCTCCCTGATCATCGGAAGCAAAAAATCAGCGCTCAACACCCCACCTCCCAGGACGATCCTCTGCGGTGCCAGCGTGCAGATCACCCCCTGCAGCGCCAACGCAATATAGCCCGCCTCAAGCTCCCAGGCAGGATGCCCCTGCTCCAGCGTCTCCGCCGGAACGCCCCACCGGGCTTTCATCGCCGGACCACTTGCCAAGCCCTCAAAACAATCGCCATGAAATGGGCAGGCGCCTGCAAATCCCTCATCCCCCTCGATACGCGGCAGACGCACATGCCCCATCTCGGGATGCATCAGACCATGCAAAATTTCGCCGTTCACCAAAGCTCCCCCGCCAACGCCGGTGCCAATGGTAAAGTAAACCAGGTCGCTCAGCCCCTTGCCCGCTCCCCAGATTGACTCTGCCAGGGCAGCGCCGTTCACATCGGTATCAAACCCAATTGGAATACCCAGCCCTCGTTCAAAAACACTGACCACATCGGCAAACGCCCAACCCGCTTTGGGAGTCGCCAAAATTTGACCATAGGTGGGCGAACCACGATGCGCGTCCAGCGGCCCGAAACAGGCGATACCCAGAGCTGCCAATTTTCCCAGCAAAAGCTCCTGTTCCTTGAAGAAATCCAAACAAGCCCCCAGGGTTGTCGCCGGATCGGTGGTGGGAACCCGAATATCTGCCAGAATCTGATTCTCCTCATCAATCACAGCACAAACAAACTTCGTCCCCCCGCCCTCAATACTGCCAATCAATTTCCTGTCCATTTACACCTCGTCTTCGTTGTTAGCAGAGACCTGATAGGCAAGATGACCAATGCGCATCAGCAGCAGAAGGCACAACTCACCCAGGGCACGCCAAAGTCATTTCAGTGTTTTGTGGAGATCCAGAGATGGCAGACTATCTGCTCTCATTGCAACTTCCACACATGCACAACCGGTTTGGCTCCGTCGGCATATTGCTCCAGTACATAGAGGATGCCATTTGCCTGATCATAGGCAACATCACCTATTCGGCGCCGACGCTGGTCGCCCCATCCAAGCTCAATTTTATCCCACTCGGGTGGTTCGAGATAGAGATATTCGTCCAAGTCGATCACGGCATATGGCTGCGGCTCCCAGGGTTCGATCTCCCCGGCAGCAACCCGAGCCAGGTCCGTCGGGTCATACAAGATGATCTGGGCATCAAAACGAGTTGTCCACCAACCCCGGTTGCTGATACAAGTGCCCTCTTCTTCCCCACAGCAACCTGAAAAATCCTCAGATGGGCAGGCAGTACCATCAGCCAGACGACAGGTGGTGAAATCGGTCACATTATCATCCACGCAAGGGTACTGCGGTCCGTCAGGGTTGATATAGCCGTACCAATATTTGGTCCCTGTGCTCTTGGTCCCCGCAAAGACCACCGCGGTCTTTCCAGAAGGTGTTTCGATCCATGCCCCGCCCTCCCACTCGTCAGGATGTTGGTAACCGTCGAGGCAGCGAACGATTTCTTCGGTAGTATAGGCGTTTTCATAGAGCAGCAAGGTGGTCTCCGAAAGACGGCTGCCGGATGGGGGTGCCGAGCCATCCGGCAGCCATGGTCGGTAGGCAAAGAGCGTAGGACCCATGCCGCCCTGTCCTCCATCGCGCATGCGGCCGGTTGCCAGGTATCGTCCCTGAGCGTAAGTATCAGCCCAGTCAGCAGGAATATCAAACATGTAGGCATTCGTGCTGTAAGGATCCTGATTGCCAATAAACCACACACCCTGCAGGTTGGGCGCGCTTAAATCGGCGTTGATCCAGGCATGAGAGGGCTCGTCCTCTGGCTGGAGGTGTTGCCCCCAGCAGAGGTGGATCAAGGGTCCAGTTTCGGGGCGATTGAGGTATTGCATGCCCACCTTGGGAATTTCTTCCAGATTGACAAAATAACCGGCAGTGACATCGGCAAAATTTTGGATAAAACTCGCCTGGGGCAGATCGGCGGGGTTAGCAGCCATGGCAGGAATGGGAATATTAACCTCGGCTATCTGGTCGCCATCAGGAAGGTAGCCATATGCCATGCGATCGTGCCCGCTGATAAAGAGTGAGCCAGGTAGTGTGCTGGCGGTTTCAGTGGGACCATCAGGATTAAAGGTCATGGCATTGCCGCCATAAGCAAAGGTCTGGGGCGGGTCTTCTCCGCCGGGCAGACGAAACGCACCAAGGTACGTCAGATCGGTAGGCATAACTCGGTCGGTGACCTCAAAACTGGTGATAACGGGTAAATCGGCAGTGGGGTTGGCAGTTTCGGTGGTTGGGTCAACAATTTCGGCGATTGGCAATGTGGGTTCTTCAACTTCAGAGGCCGAAGGGACGGATGAGGTCTCATTGACATCGCGAGTGCAAGCCCAAGTCAGTATAGCAGTGAGAAGAAGAGGGACGCAAATAACAACAAACCGTTTTATTGGCTTCATAGACCACCTCCCTGGTTGTGTGGTAACTAAAGGTGGAAAAGGATATTTGTACAACTATTATAGCACTAAATACATACCGTTACCAGTCTTGGCTTCAAAGAGCCGTGTTTGTTGGATGCTTCACCC
>CAZDPK010000130.1:0-2683 GCA_964507335.1 uncultured Anaerolineaceae bacterium
AGATAGCACCAAAATCGCAAGCTTCGATACACCAGGCGCAGCCATCGCACTTGGTGGGATTGATGTCGATGATGCCAGTGATCGGATCTTGCGTAAGGGCATCTCTCGGGCAGACAATTACACAGGGAGCGTTTTCGCAGGTACGGCAGGCAATAGCAGTAATAAGCACTTCGTCCACCCGCACGGTGCGGATGCGGCTGCGATAGCTGTTGTATTCGCCAGTTTTTGTGAAAGAGCACATGTATTCACAGAGTTGGCAACCCACACATAAGTTGGGGTCGCATTCAATGTAAGCATATTTTGAAGTACTGGTGGTTGGCATAGTTCTCCTTGTTAAACTCCGACTTCCTCAGCAACATCGGCCATGCCCAATTTGATCAGGTGTTCTTTTGGGATCAGACCTTCTTCTGTCCAGCCTTTGGCTTTGTAATACAGTTGTTTCATGTATTCAAGTTCTTCGTCAGTGGTGACAACTCCTGCTCCAGGCCCTTTAGTCATGGGGTCATGCTTCCAGCGCCAGGGGATATCATCGTCTTTTTGGGTCCAACCCTCACGAATATTAAAGGCTTTCTTAATGTTGGTGGCACGTATGCCGATCAGGTCGACATCGTCGTAGCCGTAATTCCAACCAGTAGTTGCATTGATCAGTTGTGCAATCGCAGGCCATGCGCCAGCTCGGTCTGCCTTGCCAGTGAAACTTCGTCGGATAAATTTACATAAGGGGAGCGTATCATAAACTGCCGCGTATTCTTCAGAATCGGCGGCAACTCTTCCACGGGTTTCATCGACCGTCAATCGATTGGTCTCACCTTTTATGTCAGGGTCGTAAGCTGCAGAGCGATTATGGCAACCGCCACGGGTTCCGGTGGCGAGACCCACGGCAAACGTTTTAAGAGAACGGGAATCGTAACCTGCAGGCTCCAACCCCTTGATATGCATTGCCCACTTCCAGCTTTCACTGCCTCTTTCTTCGTCAATTGTTTTACTGGCGATTCGCACACCTTCTGCCATCAGGTTGCCAATGCCTTCACGGTCTCGGATCATTTCAGCCAATTTGACTGCCGATTCTCCCTCACCAAATCTGAGAGAAAAACCTTCCGGGTGAGATTCACAGGCGAAATCCTTGTCAGTCAGAACTCCTTTTTCGTAACATTCCATGGCATAACCAATGGTTACGCCCATGGTAATACTGTCCATACCATCGTGATCTGAAAGAGTAATCAACTTAATAGCAGAACGGATGTCAGAAATTCCGAGATTGGAGCTGTTGGCAAACAGGCTTTCGTATTCGATACCAGTCATGGCACCAGCAAAGGGTCCTGTTTTGACAATCGACATTTGCTCACAAGCGATGGGGCATTGGGCACAGGCAATAACCTTGACTTTATGATGTTTGTCCAGGTATTCGCCACTGACCAATTCAGCATCCTCGTATACACCTTCCTGGAAGTTGCGTGTAGGTAACACGCCGGCTTTGTTTTGACTGAGTAGACCAGTTGCAGTACCGTAGACACGGTACTTTTCTGTGTCTTTACCCTGTGCGGATTTCGAAATATCGAAAGATAATTGGTTTAATGTAGCAGCGTCGAATACCTTGACCCCTTTAGTACCACGCACGGAGACGGCTTTTAGTTTTTTGTGCCCCCAGAGCATGCCGTGACCGGTACGACCAGCCTGGCGACCATCGTTCGTGACATTGGCGTATCGGACTAAATTCTCACCACATGGACCAATCGTGCAAGAGCGGATTTGGTCATCACCAAGTTTTACACGGATAGCTTCTTCGGTTTCAAAGGTGCCCTTGCCGAGCAAATAAGTGGCATCGTTGAATTGAACGCGGTCGTCATCGACAAACAATTGGGTCCATTTGTCGCAACTATTGTGCAGCACCATACCGTCCCAACCGGCTCGTTTGAGCGCGATCGAGAACCAGCTGCCAGACAAGCTGTCTCCAATGACGCCAGTGAGGGGTGATTTGGAAGCCAATCCAAATTTGCCGCCCACAGGTACGGGTGTGCCGGTGAAAATGCCGTTGGCGAAACAAATCGGGTTGGCATCATCAAGGGGATCACAACCGGGCAAGATGTTCTCCCACAACAGGCGGGAAGCCATCGAGACTCCACCAATCCAGAGTTTGTACCACTCTTCCGGTTTGGTTTCGACCCAGTTCTTTTTGGTTTTTAGATCGATATGTAGAATTTTTCCACTGTATCCGTACATAACAATTACTACTCCTGTCTGGATATGGATTTTGACGAGCCGTTATGCAATATTACGAAAGTGCACAAACCGCTTCGTCTGTTGAAAATTCGATTCTTAATTGAATACATTTCCAATTCAAAGTATAACTCAATTGTGAAAAACAGGATGATTCACAGCCAGCCTGATGATCTGAAATTCAAGTTATCATCGAAACTCTCGACCGATTCATTACTCAATTATTGACGACTTTTATTTCCAGAATTCTTAACAAAAAAAATATGTCACCCTGAAGAAGAGGATATAAAGTATTTTTATCATCAGGACCTATAATTTTGATTTTTACATTTTCAAAACTAAGATCCTTCACTTCGTTCAGGATGACATCGATTGTTTCAGAATGTTCGTGTTACATCGACGTGCTCTTGTTACCTCGACATGCTCAGCTTGATCATTTCACCTTTTTGGTCAAAAGTCATGCGGG
>CAZDPK010000131.1:0-2615 GCA_964507335.1 uncultured Anaerolineaceae bacterium
AGATTTTAGCATAACCATTTCCAATTGTCAAACATTTTTGGTCCGGTTTTGAAATCAGTTTTGTCCTGTTTTTGCTCACGGTCAACCTGTCAATGATATCATTATTTTAGGATTTATGATTGGGATTTTGGTTGAATCCGCATGTTTTTTGTAAGGTACGTGTGAGAATGGAAACAAATAAAGTGATCGTCAACTCATGGCAGCCAGAATGGAAAAACCGTTTTGATCAGCTGAGAGAAACGCTTCAATCTCAGTTGGAGGGGTTGATCTGCGCCATTGAGCATGTTGGCAGCACCTCGGTTCCTGGTCTGGCCGCCAAGCCGATTTTGGATGTGGATGTGGTCATCCCCAGCCGCGTGGTTTTTGGGCAGGTCAAGGCGAAACTGGAAGAAATCGGTTATTTTCACCGTGGAGACCTGGGGGTCAGCGGACGCGAAGCCTTCGGTTACATTGATAAGCCCGACCTGATGCGCCATCATTTGTACGTGTTGGTTCAGGATTCTGAGGAGTTGAGACGCCATTTGGGTTTTCGCGACTGGCTGCGAGCTCACCCCGATGATGCGGTAGAGTACGCGAGAGTCAAACTTGAGGCAGCAGAACGCTTTCCTGAAGATATTGATGCCTATATCGAGGCAAAGAGCGATTTTATCCTGCAAATTTATCAAAAAGCCGGCTTGACGGACCCATCCGACGTTTTTTCGAACGCCTGGTCAGTATTGGTCAACCGCTATAGTATGAAAGTAAACGAACTGAATTGCCATTTACTGAAGCCCGGATTGAGCGGCTGCAGTGTTTCTACCTCTGAAAAAGCTTTTTATTTACTGGCATGGGAAAAAACGCTATTCGATTTTGGTGAGGCAATTGTTCAGCCAGTGGCAACCGCAACCGGTAAGTTGATGTGCGAAAATTCACTTCTACGATTTGCACTGTTTGAGAGTGAAGAGCTAGCAAAGGAGTTCCTGAAAATGAACGATGACGAAAACAAGGTAGATAACACCCAAAAATTCAGCGGAAAAGCGGATGTATATCAAAAAGCCCGCCCTGGCTACTCACCGGACTTGTTTGCCTGTTTGGAAAAGGAATTTGGCGTTGGACCAGGCAGCACAGCGGCTGATGTGGGTAGCGGCACAGGCATTCTCACCCGTCAACTCTTGGAGATGGGTGTAAAGGTTTTTGCGGTGGAACCAAACCCCGATATGCGCCGGATCGCTGAACAGGAATTGGGCGAATTTGAGGGTTTCATCTCAGTGGTTGCCACTGCAGAGCACACCACCCTGGATGAGGGAAGTGTCGACTTTGTCTTTGCTGCCTCTGCCTTCCATTGGTTTGACCCAATTGCCTTCAAATCTGAATGCCAGCGTATCCTGAAACCTGGCGGGAAGGTTTTTTTGATCTGGAATGAGACACAACTGACAGATGAGATCAGGCAGGGCAGGAAGGCAATTTTTGAAAAGTATTCTGGAAAATCTGCTGGAGGTCACAAGGAAAAGCCAGGTGTCAAAGAAGCATTTTTTGAGGGAAAATTGGGTGAACTGCACTTTCCCAATCCATCGACCTACGACCGGGAACGCTTCATACGCAGAGCGCTTTCCTCTTCCTACTCGTTGACGAAGACGGATGAGCATTACGACGAATTTGTCGCTGAACTGGGTCAATTGTTTGACAATTTTGCTATCGATGGATTGATCTCAATTCCTCAGGAATCAGTGCTATATTTCAAAGTTTGACCAACGCCTTCTCTTCAAGAGAATCCAAAATAATTTTTACCTGAGATTGAAAAGAGACAACCATGATCGAGCTTCCTGAAGCAAACACCTTAGCCCAACAAATCAATCAGTCCCTGGTCGGCAAGACTGTCAGATCCACAATCGCAGCCCAGAGTCCGCACAAATTCGCCTGGTACAACGGCGATCCAGCCGGCTACGCTACCATGCTGGAGGGCAATACCCTGCTTTCCGCTCGCAGTCTCGGCATGTTCGTAGAAATTACCTTTTTCAACTCCTTTTTGCTCTTCAATGACGGCGTCAACTTACGCTTTCACCCGATAGCTGGACCAATCCCCGCCAAACACCAACTGCTGGTCAATTTCAACGATGGTACCAGTCTAAGCGCATCTGTAGCAATGTATGGGGGAGTGGTCTGCTGGGAAAAGTCTAAATCCTACGATAACACCTATTACCAGACGGCCTTAAGCAAGCCATCCCCATTGACCGATGATTTTGATGAGGATTACTTTCAGGCATTAATTGCTCCTGGAGCTGTACAGAAATTGCCGCTCAAAGCCGCCCTGGCAACCGAGCAGCGCATTCCGGGTTTGGGGAATGGCTGTTTGCAGGATATCTTGTGGGTAGCGCAAATGCACCCGCGCCGCAAACTCAACACATTGGATAAGGAAGAAATCAAACGGCTGTTTATGAGCATCAAGGATACACTCAAAGCCATGTCCGATCTGGGTGGGAGGAGCACAGAAAAAGACCTGTTTGGGCAGGCTGGTGGCTACCAGGTGCGTATGTGTGCTGATACGAAAGACAAAACCTGCCCCCGCTGCGGTTCAGAAATTCAAAAGGAAGCATACCTGGGTGGGAGTGTTTATACCTGTTCTGTCTGTCAGAAGC
>CAZDPK010000132.1:0-2602 GCA_964507335.1 uncultured Anaerolineaceae bacterium
CCGGCTGGACTTGGTAATTGGGTCTGGCTGGATACTAATGCCAATGGCATCCAGGATGTTGGTGAACCAAGCATTCCAGGCGCGACCGTCAAGCTCACGATCACCTACCCCAACGGTGTCATCACCACGATCACGACAGTCACCGATGCTGGTGGTTACTATTCATTTGATAACCTCCTGCTGGACGAAGATTACAACGGAATTGGAACCGGAGAGCCGACTTATACGATTACGGTGACGCAATCCAATAGTTACCTAATTCCAACTACCCCGGGTGCGGGCTCTGACAGAGGTATGGACTCAGGTATGGCGGCTGGTGAAACGGTTCAACCGGTTCAGGGTACATACAATGACAGCTATGACTTCGGTTTCTACTATCCGACCGCTGTCCTGGTCTCAGCTGATGTGCGCTACGATCCGGTTTTGGATGCCTTTGTTATCAACTGGAGTGCCACAGATGAAAGTTCTATTAACGGTTACAACTTGATTCGAACAGTAGAATTATCTGGAGAAAAAGTGACTTTGGCTCAGATTCCTGCGAATCGTATTGATCCAGTTTACAGTTACGAGGACCGGGACTTCAATGTGGGAGAACGTTATGTTTACTCCTTGGAAGTGATGGACCAGAGTAATATGGTATTCAGTACCATCACACTGGATTCGGTCATTGCATACAAGCACTACGTACCGGTAATACTGCGATAGCAGAAGGTTGAAGGCAAAGCAAATTGATGGATAGCCTGTTGGCACTTATGAACAGGCTATCCAAAAAAAACCTGGTGCACCAGGGCTGATCATTTAAGTTTATTTCTACTAAAGAAAGGTGATTCATGCAACCAGATCAAAAGGTCGTTCGCAACCCGGATTTTATTTTCAGGATGATTCTGGATGAAGCGATCCTGATTCCCATCCGAAAAGATGTTGCCGATCTTAACGCCATATTCACCCTGAACGAAGTAGGAGCGGCTATCTGGCAACATTTGGAACGACCTCATACTATTGAGGAAATCCAAACAAAATTACTGGACGAATACGATACTGACCCTGAGCTTCTTCATCAGGATTTACAGAGTTACCTGGAAGATTTGATCAAGATTAACGCGCTGAGGATGATTTAATCAATGGACTGTCCTTGTACTACCGGGCTTGAGCTGGACGGTTGGGGCGAACGGCTGAATGAGAAGTTGTTTGGCAAACGCTATCCGCTTTCGGTGATGATTGAGCTGACAGAACGCTGCAATCTGCGTTGTGTGCATTGTTACATCAACCAACCTGCCAACGATTCGCGTGAAAAGGAAAAGGAGTTGTCTGCTGATCAGTTTAAGCTGATCATAGACAAAATAACGCGAGCTGGAACGTTGTATGTTTGTTTCACAGGCGGCGAGATTTTCCTGCGTGAAGACTTTGAGGAAATTTATATTCACGCGATCAGTAGCGGTCTTTTGGTAACTTTATTCACTAATGCAACCTTAATCACGCCTCGGTTGGCTGATATGCTGGCGTCACATCGACCAAGTATGGTGGATATCACCCTTTATGGTGCTACTCCCGAAACTTATGAACGGGTTACGGGTACCAGGGGGGCATTTAACGCCTGCATGAGAGGCATACAACTGCTGCGGGATCGCGAAATCACCATAGGTTTGAAAACTGTGGTTCTGACGCTGAACCAGCACGAATTGACTGAAATGCAGAACTTTGCCAGGACAGTTAATGCCCAATTTCGATATGATGGCAATTTGTGGCCTCGCCTGGATGGAGACTTCTCACCCAGGCAATACCAGATTGCTGCAGAAGAGCTGCTGGCGCTTGATTTTGCAGTCGATGAACGCCGAATGGCATGGCAGGAACAAGCAAACCTGTCTAAAACGGGTAATTTGCGGGCTGAATATGTTTACTCTTGTGGAGCGGGCATGCGCAGCTACGGGATTAACAGCCGTGGTGAAATGAGTATTTGCGGCATGGTACAGAACCCGGTTTATAATCTGTTGGAGATGGATTTTTCTGATGCCTGGGAGCGATTGGGAATACTGCGTACGCAAAAACGCCAGAAGCCCAGTAAGTGCCAAAGCTGTGGTTTAGGTGGTTTGTGTGTCATTTGCCCGGGTTTATCCCAGGCAGCTAATGGGGACGATGAATCCCCGGAAGAACTCGTCTGCGCTCTTGCGCATATGCGCGGGGCGTATTTTAACGTATAATCACTATGAGATTTTATCCTCTAGGAGGGCTGGAATTATGGAAAAAAAGAGTTATTCAGCACCAAAAGTAAAACAGGTCGATCTGACAATCCGAAGCGCCATTCTGGCGGCTTGTCACAGCAGTACAACTACGCAACCTATTGATGATCCTGTGCCCGGTGCAGGATGCGGTCCTAACAATTGTTTCATACCAAGACCATAAGTTTGCCATTTCGGATGGCATGTTCTGCAAACGGTAGCACATGCCATTCAATTTGAAATCCCTCTTCCAAGTGAAAAATGACCTTTCGTATGTAGCGTTTTCTACCAAACATACAGGTATCCAGGTTGCAGGTCTTTGTGTCTGTTTTAACTCCACCTCTTGCGGCGACTCCTTACTTCTACCTCTGTCTTATGCTCCATTT
>CAZDPK010000133.1:0-2555 GCA_964507335.1 uncultured Anaerolineaceae bacterium
CTATCGCCGCCAAAACGAGCAGCGCCCAATGCCACTGCTTCCGCCCTTGTTTTCCGGCCGTTTTAACCAGCGACGGAATTGTGCCGGCAATGAAGCCAATAAATAGCCAGGTAAATTGGGCGGCATAGTTTTCAAATGCAAAATCGATGACAGCAGAAAACACAACCACACCCAGCACACCGCCTACGCCGACCGGAAGGAAAAAGCGCAGATGCTCAAGAAACTTGTGGCGGATGTTTGCCAACCAGCGCACGAGGGGTTCATAGATCCCGAAAACCACCATCATGACCCCTCCCGACAATCCGGGGGTTATTGCTCCGATGCCAGCCAGGAAGCCCTTGAAAAAGCGTATTGCCCAACCGATTAGCGGATTGCCAGTGGGTTGAATGGGCTCTGGTTCATCTGGTATGTTTTTCTTGTCATCTAATTTGATATCTGAAGTCATAGTCACTCTCTCTATTCAATCTCCAAACCATTCTACAACAAAGTTGGATTTATCAAGAGGTTTAAATAACATCTCAAAAGGAAACGTAGCAACAGGTCAAGCACAAATAGCCTGATATCCGGGTATTTTGAGGAATAAGAACAGGACTTATTCTTCAGATGTTAGTTTGCCTTCCAGGGCATTATTTCTGATTTGACCTTCCAGGTAATCCAGCCAGTGCAGGGTAGCACGATCGCGGTAGAGTCGGTAGGAATGGACAATGAGATCATCCATGGCTTGCGCATTTACAGCAGGTAAATCGCTGACCAGATGGTCATACCAGCCCTGGCAGACCTGGCGCTGTTTTTGAACCAGGTCCAATGCTTGATCCTGCCCGAAACGCCTGGCAATGATCAACTTACCAAGAAAATCCTGGCGAATATCCCGCGCTTTTCGGACTGGTGTAGAGATCCACTTCAACAAAGATTCGCTTCCATGAGCGGTCAATTGATATACGACCCGGGCTGGAGTGCCTTCTTCTTTTTGGAGGTGAGCTTGCTCTATAAATCCTCCGCCCTCCAGCTTTTCGAGTTTGGAATAGAACAAAGCCTGCTTGATGTTCCATATCTTGGAAATACCTGGCATTTGACTGATGCGATGATGGAGTTCATATCCATGCAGTGGTTCTTCATGCAACAATGCCAGGATAACATTTTCTATTGAAATAGGTGTAGCTCGGCGCGGCATAGTTAGCCTTGCTTTTCTACCAAAATGGTTTCATCCGGTTTGTTGGGCACCGAACAGAGGAAAACAAAATCCTCTTCACCCAGGGTGGTGTAGCTGTGAGGCACATTGGCAGGGATGAAAACTACATCACCAGGCTGAACTTCGTGGGGGATATCATCGATAATTACAAGCGCCTTGCCATTCAGAACGTATTGTTCATGCTCAACCAGGTTGATGTGCATGGGCATTGAACCGCCGCTTTGGATCGTGAACTTGCGCAAGGCAAAATTAGGTGCCTCCTGGCTGGAAATCAGGACTGTTTTTGATGCCCCCTTTCCAACCGGCAAAGGCTCGCTGGGTACTTCATGACTGTGTTTAACGGACATACGCACCTCCTTACTCAGCCTTAATCTTATCGCAAAATTCTCCTCGTCGCGAAAAACAAGAAGCAATGTAAAATTGGGAGCATGAAATCAAAAACAAGAACAGGTGAAGCCACAAAGTCTTCGCACCATCAAGACAAGAAGAAATCTGTTAAGGCTCAACGTCCGAACAAGTCTGATGTTAACAAGACCCCAAAAAAAGCGTTTTGGGATAACCTGTTCGATTATGTGTTATGCGTTTTAGGCGGGATGATCTATTCTGTCGGAATCAACCTGCTAATTTTGCCCTTTGGTTTGTATATTGGCAATTTGACTGGTATCGCCAAGATCATACTTGAATTACTGCAAAATGTAATCCCCGGTTTGCATGATATCACCGGGTTGATCTTGCTTGCATTGAATCTACCGTTACTAATCATTGCCTTCAAGGCTATCAACCGGAAATTCTTCTTGAAAACGATTTTTACTGTAATCACGGTCAGTGCGGTGATGATGTTTGTTCCAGTTAAAGCGATAATTCCGGGTCTGGATGACTTGCTAACCCTTTCTATCCTGGGAGGGCTCTTGTGCGGTTTTGGCGTAGGACTCAGCCTGAGGGCTGGGGGCTCTTCCGGCGGTGTGGATATTTTAGGTGTCTTGATTACGTTGAAGAAACCAGATTTCAGCGTTGGCAGGGTAAGCCTGTTGATCAGTTTGATGGTCTATGCTTATGTGTTGTTCACAAGACCGCCAGTGATCGTAATCTATTCGATAATTTTTACGATGATATTCAGCCTGGTCGTAGACCGGGTTCACTATCAGAATGTTAAGATCAGCGTGATGGTGATCAGTAAGAACAAGGAAATATTGCAGTACATTATCGATGAGACCCACCGCAGCGCTACTTTTTGGCAGGGGCAGGGTGCCTATTCGGGGAGTGAATTTTTTGTGATAAATACCGTTGTTTCCAAATACGAACTTCTGCGTCTGCGTCGGGGGATCATCGAGCTCGATCCGCAGGTATTCATCGTGGAAAACAACTC
>CAZDPK010000134.1:0-2551 GCA_964507335.1 uncultured Anaerolineaceae bacterium
GACCCGCCCGTGCGATCATCAAACATTTTCCCCTGCTAAGAAAATGACTACAAAACCATTTATTTGATCGTGGTCAGGTAGTAGGGCAGACCCATTTGTTCAATCTGACCCAACTGCTCTTCAAAGTAGTCGATATGATCTTCTTCCTGTGCCAAAATCTCTTCCAACAGCTGCTTGGAGCCGTTGTCTTTTTCTTCCACCATCACTTTGATGGCTGCATTATAGCCATCGATGCCGCCCTGCTCCAGAACACGGTCGTTTTCCAGCATGCTGGGCAGGTCTTTACCGATGCGAATATTGCTCATCTCGGTCACAATTGGTCTTCCGCCCAAAAACAAGATCCGTGCGATCAGTTCTTCAGCGTGTTTCATCTCATCAATGGCGGTTTTCTGTTCTTTTTTGCCATAGGCTTCATAGCCCCAGTCTTCCGCCATTTCGGCGTGGACCATGTATTGGTTGATGGCGGTCAATTCTTCTTTTAGCAGACCATTCAGTGTAGCAATGACGTTTTCGTTGGTTTTCATGATCTCACCTTATTCCTTTGTGATGGTCGTCAGATAGTTTTCGATGCCCATCTGTGCGATCTGGTCAAGTTGACCTTCGATATAGTCAAGATGCGCTTCTTCGTCCTTCAGGATCGCATCCAGGAACTTTTTGGTGCCATTGTCGGCTAATTCGGCTGCCTGTTTGATGGCTTTGTTGTATTCAGCAATTGCGCCTAACTCGGCTTTTCGGTCGTTTACGAACATGGCTTCAACGTTGTCAGCAATGTGGATTGGGTTGAGTTTGTTTACGATGGGTGTGCCTTCGAGGAACAAAATGCGGGCAATCAGTTCTTCTGCGTGTTTCATTTCGTCGATCGAGCGTTCCTCGATCGTTTCGTGCAGGCTTTCGTAGCCCCAGTCGGCACACATTTCTGCGTGCACAAAGTATTGGTTGACAGCGGTTAATTCGTCTCTCAATAGAAAGTTGAGGCTGTCGAGAATTTCAGGTTTACCTTTCATATCATCTCCTTTATGTCCAGGTTGTGAATTAATATCAATTGTACACCTTGCCCACCCGTTTGCGTAAAGCTTTATCCGTTGGCGGCGGTTTGGCTGCCAAACCCCAGGCGCAGCAATAATTTGACCGTAACGAAATCCTTGTGGATTGGTTAATAATCCTGTAACATCAAGTATTATCTATACAAGAAATTCGAAAAGGGTTGCCTTATGGGTATCTTCAGCAATAACGTTATGGCTTTTTATAATCAAGACCTTCAAAACACCAAAATCGCGGATTTTCCGCGCTACGATTTCGTCAAACCAGTCAAACCCCAGGCACGCTACCTGACCCCGGTTGCCTGGGCGCTCAGTTATCCGGATGTCTGGAAACACAAAGCGAAAATTACCCGCGACCTGCAGGGCGTCAAACCGCCCTACATCATGCTTTGCAACCACAACAGCTTCCTGGATTTTAAGATCATGACTGCCGCGCTCTTCCCCCGCCGGGCAAATTACGTCGTCGCGCTGGATGGCTTCATCGGGCGCGAAGGCATCATGCGCATGGTTGGCTGCATCAGCAAACGCAAATTCGTCAACGATATCGACCTCATTCGCCAAACCAGCCGCCTGCTCGATCACGGTCAGATTGTGGTCTATTACCCCGAGGCGCGCTATTCCCACATTGGAACCAACTCCGTGCTGCCCGATTCGCTGGGAAAAATGCTCAAATACCTGCAGGTGCCGGTTGTTTCACTGCTTTTCCATGGTCATCACCTTGCTGGACCGGCCTGGAATCAGGCTCCCAGGGTTGTGCCAGTGGAAGCTGAAATGAAATTGCAATTGACGCAGGAGCAGGTCTCCCAGCTCAGCCCGGCAGAGATCCAGGATAAGGTCACCAAGGCGCTCGTTTTTGACGACTACGCCTGGCAGTTTGAAAACCAGATACGTGTCGATTTTCCCCAGCGTGCCGAGGGTATGCACCGCGTCTTGTACCAGTGCCCCCATTGCGGTACGGAATATCGCATGCAATCCGAGGGCAGCCAGCTTAGCTGCGCGGCTTGCGGTAAGGTCTGGGAATTGACCGAATATGGTCAGCTTCAAGCGCTGCAGGGCGAGACCGAGTTCACTTCGCCCCCCGCCTGGTACGAGTGGCAGCGTGCCAACGTTCGGGCAGAAGTGCGCGCCGGCACCTATGGCATGGAATCTGAAGTTCTGATCGACTCGCTGCCCAATTCGAAGGGCTTTGTCCAGCTTGGGAAGGGTTGGCTGAAGCACGATATGAACGGCATCGTGCTCAAGGGCAGCCATTTGGGCGAGGAGTTTGAAGTGGTCAAGTCGAACCAGTCGCTCTATTCGATCCACGTGGAATATAACTACATTGATAAGAAGCGCGATTGCGTCGATGTCAGCACGCTGCAAGACACCTATTTCGCCTATCCGCTCTCGGATGACACCTCCGTCACAAAAATTGCGTTTGCAGTCGAAGAACTCTACCAGTTAGAGATGGAAAAATAAATTTCACAAGTTCAACAAATCAGGTTCTTTCATGGTCTCCTGACCGTGAAAGG
>CAZDPK010000135.1:0-2241 GCA_964507335.1 uncultured Anaerolineaceae bacterium
AAGGGGGCAATTGGAAGGGCACCAAAAGATAAAGCCCTTGTTGTTCAGCAGAGATGTGGTGGGTGAGTTCGATGGTTTGCATAGGCATTATGTTAGCATAATTTATTGATCAGGAAGAGAAATGGGACACCAAGGGCGAGTTATCGTATCCGCTCAGCCCAAGCCTATTATTGAAATATGACCCTGGGGTAACCAAGAGTATTAAACAGGCTCATCAGGTAGGCTTCGGCATTCGTTTCAGCCTGCTCCAGGATGCCATCTTCAGTGGCGGTCTTCAGGATTTCAGATTCAGCGGCACGGCGGGCTGTGGATTCAAGATTGGAATCTGCCCGGCGGAATAAACCGGTGTCGCGATCGTAAACGTAGGAATTCTCGTTATCGAGTGTGGCGACGAACACCTCAGCAGCGGGCAAGGTTACCCACAAAGTGTTGCCTTCGATGCGAAGATCTTCGGCAGTAAGTTTAGAAAGATCAACCCCAGCAATCACATAACCATGCGCCACAAACAAAAGTCGGTCACCGAATAAAGAGCCGAAAGCACCCTGGTTGAGTTCAGCTGTAATGATTTTTTCAACAGAATATTGGATGGTTTCAAGACGAGCCAGTGTCTGAACCTCACGGACGATGCTGATTGGGTCCGGTATAACGGTTGGGGTCGGATTGAGAAATTTGGATACCTGGGTGCTCAAACCAGCATTGACCTGCTGGAGAGGCTGGACAGCGCGGTCAACCTGCTGAGTGATGAAGGAGAAGGCGAGGATGACCAGAATAAGGGAAATCACCACCAAAGCGAGGAGAACTTTCATTAAAGTTGCCAATGGGTTTGCGTTAATTTTCCCGGGTGGTGACACTTGAGGGACTTGCTTTTCGTTGTCCATATTTACTCCTGTCTTTGAAACAATGTTAATCGCATTTTTAGAATAACTTTGCTTTATTGTACAGTAAGAGCGGTGAAGGGCGCGCAAGGCGGCTAATTACGCAATTTGGGTGGTATATTTATTTGTATACACTTTACCTGGAGAGAAAAAATGTTTGCTCAAACCAATTCTGAAATCTATATCCCCGATGGATCAGACCCAGCCCAAGCGCTGGCAAGAACCACTCATCTTTGCGTTGCCGCCCACCAGGACGATATCGAAATCATGGCAGTTGAAGGCATCTTACGCGCCTACGAGCAGCCTGATGTTCACTTCACCGGCTGTGTTGTCACGGACGGGCACGGTTCACCGCGCGCCGGCAAATTCGCCGACGTAAGCGATGACGAGATGGCTCTAATCCGCGTAGAAGAACAGCGCGAAGCTGCCCGGATCGGAAAGTATTCTGCCCAGGTGGCTTTGGGCTACCCAAGCGCTGAAGTCAAGAAGGCTGGCAACCAGGCGCTTAAAGAGGATTTGAAAATCCTGATCAAAGAGACCCGACCCAAAGTAATTTATACCCACAACCTGGCAGACAAACACAATACCCACGTTGCTGTGTTGCTTCGCTTACTGGAAGCCTTAAGAGAACTTGAGCCGGAAGAATTGCCAGAGCAGTTGATCGGTTGTGAGGTGTGGCGGAATTTGGATTGGATGCCCGATGAGAAAAAAGTGGTCATGGACGTCTCTGCCAACAAAGATCTGCAAGCTCAATTGGTGGATGTGTTTGTGTCGCAGGTGCAGGGCGGAAAGAATTATACCGATGCCGTTTTGGGCAGGCGCGTGGCCAACGCCACCTTTTTTGCCTCTCACTCTACTGATAAAGCCACTGGATTGATCTTTGGGATGGACATGACACCTCTATTGAAGAATAAAGGTCTGGACCCAGCTGATTATGTGAAGACCTTTTTAGAAGAATTTCACGAGAGCGTGGTGGGCTCCATCACAGCCTTGAGCTAAAGTTTGTAGATTTGGCATATAACAAAAAAACAGTATAATGGGCACATAACTTTCATTTATTCATAAGGAGATATCATGAAATTAAGTGCACCTACCAATGTTGTTTTCTTTATTGCTGTTGTGTTGTTTGTGCTGGCTGTGCTGGCGCAATTCGGCCTGATCAGCGCCCTGGCTGTGGCTATGCCCTGGCTGTGGATTGCCGCATTCGTCCTGTTGGCTTTGGGCGTATTGCTCAACGATTTTTAATCATTAGTAGTAGGAATCATGAAAAAGTTGGCGTAATGCCAACTTTTTCGTTTAAGAAATCTTTTTAAGGGGAATCTCTCTGCGTTGCTCCCTGTACCATGACCTTCTTCGGACAGCTAGG
>CAZDPK010000136.1:0-2211 GCA_964507335.1 uncultured Anaerolineaceae bacterium
TTTTGATATAATAAAAAGTCGGCGTTAAATCGCCGTAATGCTTAATTTACGCGTGGAGTTCCATGCCAGACAACAGGAAGGTCTAAAAAAATGAAAGAATTCTCAACTACAAATATTCGCAATATCGTTCTTGCCTCACACAGCAATTCCGGCAAGACGCTTCTCGTAGAGAATTTACTAAATTTTACTGGAGCTACCACCCGAATCGGCAGCGTCGAAGACGGCACAACAGTCTCTGATTTCGATGATGAAGAAAAGCGCCGCAATATTTCGCTCTTCACTTCGGTTTTGCCTGTAATTTACAAAAACATTAAATTCAATTTCCTTGATACTCCTGGTTATACCGATTTTGTTGGTGAAGTCGTCTCTGCGATGCGCGTGGCAGACTGCGCTCTCATCCTGGTCGATTCCGTTGGTGGGCTGGAAGTTGGTACAGAAACAGCGCTTGAGCTGGCTGGAAAATTCAATATGCCCAAGCTCATGGTAATCAATAAGATGGACCGTGAAAATGCCAGTTTCGAAAAAGCTTTGGATTCAGTTCGAAACGGTGTAAACGATGTGCGTGTGATCCCAATGCAACTGCCATGGGGTGAAAAAGCTGATTTCCAGGGCGTTATTGACCTGGTCACGATGAAAGCCTACAAAGGTGATGGCAAAACTGCTTCTGAAATCCCCGCTGATTTGAAGGATGAAGCCGAAGAAGCCCGCATGGTCCTGGTGGAAGCTGCAGCCGAAGGCGAAGATAGCCTGCTTGAGAAGTATTTTGAAAACGGCGATCTGACCTCCGATGAAATTCTGCAAGGTTTGCATACAGCCATCCGGGAGAGCAACATCATGCCCGTTTTAGTTGCTGCAGGTGGTCGCATGATCGGCATTGCACCTTTGTTGGACACCTTGCTCGCGCTTGCACCCGCTCCATCGGAACTGCCAGCTGTAACTGCAAAAGCCCCTAAAGGTGAGGTGGAACTCAAATTTGAAGATTCCGGACCTCTGGCAGCCTATGTTTGGAAAACAACTGCTGATCCCTTCGTTGGTCGTCAGACCTATTTCCGCGTTTATTCCGGAATAATGAACTCTGACACCCGGGTTTGGAACACGAACAAGGGTGAGGAAGAACGCTTGGCTGGTGTACAGGTTCCTTATGGAAAAGAAATGCAAGCAGTTCCCGTTATTCACAGCGGTGATATTGGCGCTGTTGCCAAATTGAGTGTTACCACCACTGGCGACACGCTATCTACTAAAGAACATCACCTGATTTTACCCGCGCCTGCTTATCCCCACCCGCTTTATCGCGTTGCGATCACCCCCAAGACTCAGTCTGACGCAGCCAAAATGAGCCAGACTCTGACTCGCCTGGCTGAAGAAGACATGACCTTCTCGTGGGAGATGGAAGCAGCTACTCACCAGACCCTGATCTTTGGCATGGGTGACCAGCACATCGACGTGGCAGTCAAACGCGCAGAACAAAAATTCCAGCTTAATCTGGACCTGCACGAGCCTAAAGTGCCATATGAAGAACACATCACCAAAGAGGCCAGTGCCATGTACCGTCACAAGAAACAAACTGGCGGTTCCGGACAGTTCGGCGAAGTCCACTTGAAAGTATTCCCCATCCAGGACGAGGAATTCTCTTTCAGTAATGATGTTTTTGGCGGTGCAATTTCCAACAACTATATGGGTCCGATTGAAAAAGGTGTTCGCAGCGTAATGAAAGAAGGCGTTGTTGCCGGTTACCCTGTTCATAATGTAGGTGTTTCGGTATTTGATGGTAAGGAACATCCTGTGGATTCCAAACCTATCGCCTTCGAAATTGCCGGTCGTGAAGCCTTCAAGTTGGCATTCAAAGATGCTAACCCGGTGCTTTACGAACCGATCATGAAAGTGACTGTACACGTGCCCGAGGCGAACATGGGTGATATTATGGGCGATCTCAATACCCGCCGTGCCCGCGTTCAGGGCATGGACTCAGATCGCGGTCGCTCGACCATCACTGCTGAAGTGCCCCTGTCTGAAATGATGCGCTACACCACCAACCTGCGTTCCATGACCGGTGGTCGCGGTACATTTTCAATGGAATACGACCATTACGACCTGGTCCCCACCCACCTGGCGCAAGAGATCATGAATGCACGTCAGAAAGAATTACACGAAGAATAGTCCATTGCTTTTCAAAAAATACACAAAGAGGTTGGCAATTGCCAACCTCTTTTC
>CAZDPK010000137.1:0-2067 GCA_964507335.1 uncultured Anaerolineaceae bacterium
GCAAATATTCACGTGATTCTATGTATTTGCCAGGTTCAACCCCGGAACCCGGCCTACAAACTTCCTTATCGCTTACACAAACGTAAATTATCTCCTAACTAATCGTTATAATCTCTGTATTCATTCACAGGAGAAATTATGCTTTTTGTCGAGAACGAACCCAACAACGATCCGCGCGTAAACCTGGCGATCGAGGAATACCTGATCAAGAACATCGCGCCTGCTGAAGAGATCCTTCTCTTCTATATTAATCAGCCATCCATCATCATAGGGCGAAACCAGATCACGGTGCAGGAAATTAATGTTGATTATGTTGAAGAACATAATATCATTGTGGTTCGCCGGCTCTCGGGTGGGGGAGCGGTCTATCACGACCTGGGCAACCTCAATTTCTCCTTTATCGCCCCCAACTCCCCGGACAATTTTCATAATTTCCGAAAATTCACCCAACCGGTGGTAGATGTTTTGCAGAAACTGGGGATCACAGCGGAACTTTCGGGTCGCAATGACATCTTGGTGGACGGAAAAAAAATTTCAGGCAACGCCCAATATGTCTCCGGCGCTCGCATGGTCAGCCACGGCACGCTGCTTTGGGATACCGACCTAAGCCAGGTGGGGGAAGCGCTGAAAGTCAAACCTGCCAAGTTTGAGGGCAAAGGCATCCAATCGGTGCGTTCACGCGTGGCCAATATCACCGAATTTTTGCCCGAAAACCCGCCAGACATCATGCAATTTCGCCAGATGATCATCGAAGGCGTCTTTGGCGAGGACGATGTAAACGAATATGTGCTCACCCCGGACGACTGGCAGAAAATCGAGCAGATATCGCGTGAGCGCTACCACAACTGGGATTGGAACTACGGCAGATCGCCTGCGTTTGCCATCAACCGCGAGACACGTTATGGCGGGGGAACGATTGAGACCTGGCTGGATGTAAGCAAGGGCGGGATCATTAACCAAATCTGTTTTCATGGAGATTTTTTTGGTCAGCGCGATGTGAGCGAGCTCGAAAGTGCCCTGCAGGGCACCCTATACGAACCTTATGCAATACAACGGTTGCTTGAAGGGGTGCGGGTGGGGGACTATTTTGTCAATTTCAGTGCAGAAGAGCTGCTGGATTTGCTCTATTAGGATCTGGTTTCCATAGAAGGTCTGCTCTACAGAGTCGGTTGGGCTTTCAGGATCACAAAACAGTCTGCAACTCCATCGCTTTTCATCGTTTTTGATAAAATTGATTAACCATTGAAAGGAGTAAATCATGGATAATTTTGACCCCAACACAAACCAACAATCGCCCGAACAACCGGTGAGCCAACCTTTGGATGCGGAATGGACTAATATCGATTCCACTCCCTCCTCTGAAGCTGATGCAGCATTTGAAGAGGCCAAGACCGAACACACTACAGAACAGGACCCAGACTGGGCTGAAAAAAGCCTGGATGAAGTGAAGGCTGGTCTGAAGCAGATCTCCAACGCGCTCAAATACGCTTTCAACGAAGGGAAAAATGACCCTAAGATCAAGCAGTTTGGCGATGACGTCAAGTCAGCTTTTGAAAAGATTGGCGACGATATTTCGGAAATATTCAAAAAAGAATAACTATCAATTGGAGGGGCGCGTCTCCTCCACCTCGTTTTCAACATCCGCCAGGGGTGAGCGCAAGCGTTCGACCGCCTGGCGTTTGCTTTCTTCGCTGCGGCGGTCATAGCGGCGGGTGGTATCGCTGCTGTTGTGACCGGCGATGGCTGAGACAGTTAAAACATCCACTTCTGCCGATAGCAAATCGGTTATGGTAGTACGGCGCAAATCGTGGGGCGTAAAGGATTCCAGCCCGGCTTGTTTCTGACGGGTTTTGAGCACATAATAGACCGCCTGTGCGCTCAGCCGTTCCAGTTTTACTTTGCCGCCTTTGGTGACCCGTGTAAAAAGCGGTCCCAACCTCCTGCCTCGCTGCGATAGCCAGCTTTCCAGGGTGGAGGCTGCATCTTCCGTCAGGAACACCTCGCGCTGTTTACTGCCTTTGCCGAGAATGCGCAGTTTGTTCTCCCTGGCGATGAAATCGGATAGAT
>CAZDPK010000138.1:0-1958 GCA_964507335.1 uncultured Anaerolineaceae bacterium
AGGTCTTGATTCTGGTACTCACTTCGACTCTGCTCTTCAAGCTCAACTGGGGCAACTGGCTGGCGGTCCTGGTTCTAATCGCCTTCGCCGTATATGGGGCTTTGGGTTGGGGGATGTTCCTCACCAGTTTCCTGAAAACTCCCGCCCAGGTCTCGAATGCGGGCAGCGCCATTGGTCTGCTTTTTGGTTTGCTGGGAGGTGGCTTCATTCCAATAACAACCTTGCCTGAGTGGCTGAAGACAATCTCACGCGTCTCGCCCAATTCCTGGGGCAGCCAGGGTTTTATCATCCTGGCAGCTGGAGGTTCGATTTGGGATCTGAGATGGGTCCTTTTTGCGCTATTCCTGATGGGGACGCTGTTGCTTACGTTAGCGTCGCTCTACTTCCGCCGAAATGTTATCCAGGCAGGTGGTTGATTATGACCAAAATCCTAAGCATCATCAAGAAAGATTTCCGGCTCTATTTTGCCTCACCGGTCTCGCTGATCTTTTTTATCGTTCTGCCAATCGTGTTCACTGCTGTTCTGGCTGGCACCACGGGAGCTTTTGGCGGTGGAGCAATTGTGCTCAACTTTGTCGACCAGGCGAACTCGCCTCTTTCTGCTAGTCTGGTGGACATACTGCGAGAACAAGAGAATCTCGAACTGGAACCTGTCGATCTGGCAGCAGCCCAGGCGAAATTTGAAGATGGTCAATTGGAAACCTATGTGGTCATTCCGGTTGACTTCAACCGGGAAGGCTTGCTCAAGGGGGAGTTGTCTGTTCAATTTTTTCAGCAGCCCAACCGCACGACCAGCCAAACCATCTACCAGGCGCTTCGTTTAGCGCTGACCAAGCTGACCAGTGCCCAGGCAAAACTGGAATCAATCATGCAAGCTTATCAAGGACTTGATCCAGCAGTCGACTCGCAAGCATTGGAACAACTGGCAGATCAATTACAAATCGAAATTCAACAGGAATTAGCTGAAGCGCCCACTCGGTTGAGTGAATCCATTAGTCAGGTTGGTGACGAGATTGTATACGACCCCTTCATCAGTTCTTCAGCCGGGCAATTGATCACATGGGTGTTTATTCCGCTGGTGGGTATTTCGGGAGCGATGGCATTCGAACGTGAGAGAAGCACGCTTAAGCGTTTGCTTACCACCCCTACCAGCCGTCTGACCTATTTTTCTGCTACCATTTTCGGGCAGGTTTTAATTTCACTGTTGCAGGTCACCTTATTGATGGTTTTTGGTGCCTTGGTTCTAAAGGCACCCTGGCTCAACCGACCATTCCCCACATTTTTGCTGTTGCTGGCTTTTTCGCTTGCATCGGCTGGATTGGGCGCCTTTCTGGGCAGTTTAGTAAAGACAGAAAACCAGGCTTCCGGCATCAGCACTTCGGTCGGTATGATTTTTGCGCTTCTTTCAGGTGCTTGGTTCCCAATTGAGCTTTTCCCGGAAGTGATGCAAAACGCAGCCAAGGTTTTCCCGACTTATTGGGGCATGCAGGGTTTGAAAGATATTCTGATAAGCAGCAAGCCGATCGAACAAATTCTGCCGACCGTAGGAATCTTGCTGGGCTTTGCTGTTGTTTTCCTGGCGCTGGGGATGATTTTTTTCAAGACGGAATAGTGCCTTTGAATCAATGGGGCGGCTTTGATTTAATATGTATGGGCAGGTTTATAAGCTGCCCATTTTTTGTCAGGCAGACCTGTCAAAGCCTCCCAAATTGCGACTATATCAAGACCGGTAGGGCGTCCCAGAAGCCATTCCCTAAGGTAAAAAATCGCGAGTACCAGAAAGACGACTTTTTCAGTCTGTAGAAATAGGGTCATAACCTGCCCAAGACCCTGGCGATTGTGTCTGGATGCTTCGACACCGAGAATCAATGCAATCTGGCACAAACAAAAACGGAAGGAGTTTATTCCTTCCGTTTCATGCAGAAAAATCAGAAAACTTACGATTTGCCCCTCATGCG
>CAZDPK010000139.1:0-1847 GCA_964507335.1 uncultured Anaerolineaceae bacterium
TCCGGCTCGTTGAAGTCGAATTGAATGGTCGAAAGCTGCCATTCTCTTCCCAATGCATCACGCACCTTCAGGTCGATCTTGGGACCATAAAACGCGCCACCGCCTTCGTCTACCTCATAAGGCACACCCATTCGTTTTAGGGTATCTTCCAGGGCAGCTTCGGCGTCGTGCCAAACCTTCTCGTCGCCAACACTTTTCTCGGGCATGGTGCTCAAATAGGCCTGGAAATCACTGAAACCGAAGGCACGCAGCATGTTGATGCTGAAATTGAGTGTGAAGTCGACTTCATCCGCCATTTGGTCGGGTCGGCAGAAGTGGTGGGCATCGTCCTGGGTAAAGCCGCGCACGCGCAACAGTCCATGAAGCACGCCTGACCGCTCATAACGATAGACTGTACCTTTTTCTGCAAAGCGCAGGGGCAAATCGCGGTAGGAACGCAGCTGGCTCTTGTAGATATGCAGATGGAAGGGGCAGTTCATGGGTTTGATGTAATACTCCTGATCCTCTATTTTGATCGGAGAATACATGTTTTCCTTGTAAAAACCCAGATGTCCGCTGGTTTCCCACAGGCTGGCCTTGCCAATGTGGGGCGTGTATACCAGGTCATATCCGTTGGAAATGTGCTGGTCATCCCAGTATCGTTCGATTTGATGTCGGATCATGCCGCCGTTGGGGTGCCACAAAATCAGCCCCTGTCCAACCTCGTCATTGGAACTGAATAGATCGAGCTCTTTGCCGAGTTTGCGATGGTCGCGTTTTTTGGCCTCTTCCAGTTTCCAGAGGTATTCTTTTAGCTCATCCTTACTTTCCCAGGCGGTGCCATAAATACGCTGCAGCATGGGGCGGTGCTCGTCACCGCGCCAGTATGCACCGGCGACGTTGAGTAGTTTGATGGCGTGCGGGTTGATTTGGGCTGTATTCTCAACATGCGGTCCGCGGCACAGGTCAACGAACTTGCCTGATGTGTAAGTGGTGATGGGTACTCGTTCATCAGTCGGGTTGCCATCGTCATCCAGGTTGCCGCTTTCAAGCCCTTCGATCAACTCGATTTTGTAGACTTGGTCCTTGAAAAGCTTCTTGGCATCTTCCGCAGATATCTCTTCGCAAACGAAGTCTGATTTTGCCTTAATCAACTCCCGCATGCGATTCTCGATGGTTTCAAGATCGTCTGGCGTGAGCGTGCGCGGCAGGTCGAAGTCATAGTAAAAACCGTCTTCGATAGCCGGACCGATAGCAACTTGTCCATCCGGGAACATCTCCAGGACGGCTTCAGCCATCACGTGGGCGGTTGAATGGCGGACACGGTAAAGTTGTGACTTTTCGTATTCCTCTTGTTTTTTTGACATACTTCCTCCATTGCCGGTTGTTTTCTGAGATTTATACGGGGTCATTTGGTACAACCGATTTTTAAAACAAAAAGACCCTCGCCCTGGGGCGAGAGATCTCTCACGCGGTTCCACCCAGATTGCTCCAATGGAGCATCTCGTTATGCCGATAACGGGGCGACCGTTCACCTTATTCGGAAAACCTTTCAGGCTCATGCTGGCAGGGGGTTTTGGGTTGTTCGGTCTGGCAAGTTCACACTATCCTCACCTCACTGGTGACCTGACGACAACTTACTCGTCCTGCGTCATCGCATTAATAAATAAATATACTCTTTTTTAGCTGCAAAAGCAAGTTCTTACGAAAACAAGGTTATTGTTTCAAATTGAAATACTTGTCCTTTTTCGTGTTCTCCTACTCTGTTTATTTCAATTATTCTTGATTACGACTATTTGAAATGCATACCTGGTTCACTCTGACCTTGGACCTAACTGTAAGTATGATAATATTGTGAACATGTCCAA
>CAZDPK010000140.1:0-1774 GCA_964507335.1 uncultured Anaerolineaceae bacterium
CTAACGCTCGGCAGGCAGCGTATCACGCAAACCATGGCAGAAATGATCGTGAAGACCATTGGCTACTTCGTTCACCATCCGGAAATTCAACTGGTGGTGCGGGTGCATCCTGGTGAACTGAAAACACACGGTACTTCGATGATCGACGTAATCAACCAGGCATACCCGGAACTTCCGGAGAATATTCACATCATCCGCCCGGAAGATAAAACCAACACCTACGACCTGATGGAAATCGCTGATTTCGGCTTGGTCTATACGACAACGGTTGGAATGGAGATGGCGATGTCTGGTTTACCGGTTATCGTGACCGGCAAGACCCATTACGCCGGCAAGGGCTTTACGCTCGACCCACAAACCTGGCAGGAATATGAGCAACAGCTTGAGCAGGTCAGCCAGAACCCGGCTGCTGCCAGGCTGACCCCGGAACAGGTGGAAAAAGCCTGGCTGTACGCTTACCTGTTTTTCTTTGAATTTTCGCTGCCTTTCCCCTGGCACATCCTCTGGTTAACTGACGATTTTTCGAATCGACCGATGAGTTATGTGCTCTCTGATGAGGGGCAGCAGCAATACAGGCAGACCTTCGCCTATTTGGCGGGAGAAAAACTTGATTGGCCAGCCCGGGGGCTTGCCCGGCTGGATGCATTACCAATAAAAGAGGAGAATCCTTCATGAGTCCGGATTCGATCAAACACGAAATCGGTCAGTTTTACAACGAAGTCGGTTGGCAAATGGAAGCCGATGGCGTCTACCAAAATGCCCGTTATGAAGACCTGCGGCCCGTCTCGGCAGACTACATTCACAAATGCCATATGCGTGTCAAACAGCATCTAGCTCCCACTGGTAAGTACCTGCTGGATGGTGGTTCTGGTCCAGTGCAGTACGATGAATATTTGGCTTATTCAGAAGGGTACCAGTATCGCGTCTGCATGGATCTTTCGTTGGTGGCACTTCAGGAAGCACGCAAACGCCTGGGTGAGAAGGGCGTCTATGTCAATGCCGATATAGCCAACCTGCCTTTTGCCACAGATGTGTTTGACGGCATCGTATCCCTTCACACCATCCACCATGTTCCAATCGAAGAGAAGGTGGAGGTATACAAGGGACTGCACCGCACTCTCAAACCAGGTCGCAGCATGGTGACCGTGGACGGTTGGTCAGAAGTTCCATTGGCAAAGGCAATGAACTTCTTTATGCGCATAGCTAATAGATTGCGGCGTTGGACTGGCAAAGAAGCTGCTCCCATGCCCAATGGCACCCCCGCAAGCGAATCGAACAACGCTGAAAAGCAATCGGCGCAAGAGCCGGTCGGCACTTTTGTGCTTAAGACCTCTGCAAAATGGTTCCACAGCGTCATGCAAGGTGTTTTGCCTTACGAAATTCGTGTCTGGCGCAGTGTTTCAGTTAGATTCCTTCGGTCTGTCATCCAGCCGGAATGGGCAGGACGGTTTTGGTTAAAAGTTCTGTACCGGCTGGAAGAGTGGTTCCCCCACTATTTCGGTGAAAAAGGGCAATATCCCCTGATCGTCATTTCAAAAAATGAGCGCTACTCGCGCTAAGGAGCAAGTATGGATTGGTCAAACAAAGTAGTTTTAGTCACTGGTGGAACAGGATCTTTTGGGAAAAAGTTCATCCGCATTCTGCTGGATGAATACAATCCCGCCAAAGTCATTGTCTATAGCCGCGACGAGCTCAAGCAGCACGACATGCGTGAAATTCTCGGTTTCAACGACCCCCGCATCCGCTATTTCATTGGCGACGTGCGAGATAAGGA